>CBFGMW010000180.1:0-5633 GCA_965649925.1 uncultured Fluviicola sp. | reverse complement strand
CTGCATGAAAAAGGGACTGCCAAAATTATCAGCATTGATGGCAAATATGCATTCATTGAGGATAGCGACGGCTTTGAACGGCACCTGCTCATTGCGGAATTGATTGCGATCCATTCCTTAGACTTTCAGGATAATGAGATTGCAGCATCAGACCCGGAGCAAATCGAAAAAAAGAAAGGTGTTATTCGGACAAGAGAAGAAGAGAAAGCAAAATTATCAAGGCAGCATCAGGGAATTATAGAATGGGAGCTTGATCTTCACATAGAGGAGTTGGTTGATTCGATTCGCGGATTGAATTCCACTGAAATGATGCTGAAACAGCTTTCCGCTTGCAAAGAAAAATTCCGGCAGGCAAAAAAACAGCGTGTTAACAGGCTCATTATCATTCATGGAGTAGGAGAAGGTGTTCTGAAAAACGAAATTCGTTCATTTCTTCATGTACAGGAAGGAATAGAGTTTTGCGATGCAGATTTCCAGAAATATGGAAAAGGAGCAACCCTGGTCATTTTTCACCCGAATTGGTAGAACCGGCACGATCCGGAACTATTTTGTCCCAAGATTTTTCCTGAATTTTCGGTAAAGACCGTTTTGAACGGCAAAATGCATCAATCCGGCAACGTTTGTTACCTGGGTTTTCTTAATGATGTTCTTTCTGTGAGCTTCAACCGTTCGAATACTCAGTGATAATACTTCGGCAATTTCTTTGTTTAACAGACCGTCGCAAATAAGTTTAATAACTTCTATTTCACGCTCACTCAATTTTTCCATTGGTTCAAGTGTTCCTCGCTGCCTGATGTTCATTGCATGGTCGATCAATATTTTAGAAACATTTCCGTCGACAAAAAATCCGGTTTCATGCACACTGTAAATGGCTTCAACCAGCTTTTCTATGTCTGAATTTTTAGGGAGAAATCCCCGTGCACCGTGAGTAAGACAATCCATGATGTATTCATTGGAATGATGCATGCTCAGAACAATCACCCGGGTTTTCGGATAACGTTTTGAAATGATACCCAGTGCTTCCTGTCCGTCCATCACGGGCATTTCTAAATCAAGAATCACAACGTCGGCAGAAGTTCTTTTCAATCGGTTTATGAGCTGCTGACCATTTGGAACGTCAAATACAATGTTTATTTTGGGATCTTCCTTCAGAAGAGAAACAATTCCTTTTCTCACTAAATCATGATCATCGGCTACTGCAACATTAATTATCTTATTCATTTTAGAGGGAATTGTAAGTTTATTTGACTGTGATTCTGCTCTTTTGAGTATAAAATAGTCCCGTTATGGATTAAAAGGCGTGAGTTAATAGAATTAAGTCCGAGGCCACTTGAGGTGTGCTCATTCAGGAACGAAAGATATTCTTGCTGTGAAATTCCCTGGCCATCGTGTTTAACATTGATATTGAACACATCATATTCTACAGAAAGCGAGACAATTATTTCGGATGGTTTATCGTGTTTCATAATATTGTTCAGCAGTTCCAATACGATCCGGTAACTGTTAATGGTAAGTGTTTTGTTAAGAATACTTCTGTCATCAATTTCAGAAAAAATCTGAATGGAAGGCTCTGAAATTGCAGCACTAAAATTCGTAAGGCTATAAGACAGGCCGTTGTTTTTTACAAAATGCGGCGTAAGATCATGGCTTATGTTACGCACATTGGCAATTATGGAGTCAATAAAAGCGCGTTCTTCCTGTAAATCTTCTACACGTAATGCCTGTTTGTCGAGCGCCCTGGAATGTTTCGTGATATTGAGTTTAAGAACTGTTAGTAGCGGACCTATCTCGTCATGCAAACTCGCGGCAATTTTTTCGCGTTCTGCATCCTGGGCATCAATCACGCCTCTCAACAATTCAAGTTCATTATTTTTGATGGAAAGCTGAAATAAAGTTTCCTTTTCTTTCATCCTTTTAGAGTAGGTAACGGCGAATACAATGATCAAAAGAGCTAACAGGAACATTATCAAGCTCCCGATAACAATTACCACTACAATATTCGCCTGGTTTTCCATATACCGATGGTTAAGATAGTATTAAACATGATATTTGCAATGTATAATATTGGCCAGGTATATTGATTTACGTCTGAATTACCCTGCCGAAGGTACGTTTCGAAAAGAGAAAAGAAAAGTGTTGTTCCGTATAACAGAAGCAAGGCAAAGTTCAGCCAGAAATGTATATCGTGCGTTATTTTATCAAATTTAAGCTCATTAATGGCTTTCACAAAATAGGCCAGTGAAAAAGCGATAATGAAAATATTGAGGGTAATGTTCGGAACGGTGTTGATCTGATACAGTCCACCCCAAAAAAAGGTGGACAGTATGCAGAAACTAGTGAATATTAGTTGTGAAATCAGAACAAAATACCTTCTGATCTCAAACACGTGGTAGAAGTAGTAAAAAAGGGTACTTCCAGCTAAAAATGTGTAAAAGTGCAGAATCACGAACTGAAATTCCACACGTTTTACAAACCACCAACTCAGCAAATCTGAAGCTAGGCTAAGGAGGGGTAAAAAGAGAATAGCGATTAAGATGGGTTTCTTTAAATTTTTATTATTGATCAATACAGTTATCAGAGGAATAGTGGGACTAAATACCGATAGATATAAAAGTGTATAGAAAAATATCGTCATTCAAAGTATTATGACTTTAACTTCTTTTTTGGTGCACAAATCGGAGGGCAAACAATTGAACGGTCGGCAATGATTCCGTCAATCATATCATCCTCACTCGCTTCAACACCAACAAGAACAAGATTTTTACTGCCATTGTTTTCTTTTCCGTAATACATTCTGATTCCAACACAACCTTGCTGTGCTAATAAACGCTCAATAATGTCTCGCCCGAAATAATGTGCCTCTGCAGTTCCTGCCGGAAGATTCACACCATAATTAGAGATGAAACCCCGAGCTTCTTCCAAAGTTATTTCTCCACCTTCTGTTCCGTTAAATGCCATAAGTAAGTTTTTTTAGTTTGTGTAACAAAGCTAACATTTGAATTGACAAGTAAAAACTCCCTAAAAAAGTAGTCAAAACAAAAATGTCTCATAATGATTTGGAAATCAAATGTGTGAAAATTACTATTACGTAGTACTACGTAGTTAAATTACGTGTTTTTATTTTGTTGACTCTATACAAACAACTGTGTTTTGCACAGTAATAAGGTGTTTTCCTGATAACGATGATTGTAGAAAGATGATCCGCTTTGTTTTATTTGGAAATACGTATTAAAATATTGAAAATTAAGTATTTAAAGGGTTGTTTTGTTCTTTTTTCGAAAATAGATTTGCCCTGTTCAATTGTTCGGGATTTTAACCGGTTGCCCGTTTCGAAAGAACGCCTGCCTCTATGTTCACTGCAATAAAGTGGGAGTATTCGAAAATCCTAAGAGTAGAAAAAACTTAAACGAAAACTAATATGTCTGATTATTCAACATTTAAAACTTCTTACGAGGAAGTAAAAGACCCGGAATTGAAAAGAATGGTTGATCACATCACTTCTATGATGCAGCTAAGTGTAAACCAGGCTGTACAGGCCCGCGCTACAAAAAAGCCAATGAAGTTTGAAAAAATCAAAGTGGGTGGAAAGCAGAAGAAAGAGTATTCTTCGGTTGCAGAAGTGGTAGATTCCTACATTGCAAAACACACAGCTGCTGAGTTAAAAGGGTTTGCACGTCACAATGGTCCTAAAAGCATTTTGGCATCACAAAAATTTGGTATTGACTCATTGAAAGGAATTGATATTTCAAATAAAAAGTATGTTCTTGACCAGCTTGATCACAAAACTGCGTTCAATTACATCAATGATAAATTGCTGTTCAAAATTGGCGGATTGTACGGAATTGATCAGGTGAAAGCAGGATCTACACAACCAACAGGTGGTGGTTCAACAACAGCATCTGCAGGACCGCAAGCGGTTGCACTGAGATTAAACCTGAGAAAGGTGAAATGTCTGGACGAAACAAATCCGGAATGGCCTGGAAGTGACAGCATTGCTGCAGGTGGCGTTGCCGTTGATGATAACAAAGTTCAAAGTAAAATTACCGAGTTCAATGTTGGAAATTTCAATGACGGAACGGTAAAGAATTTCAGTCCTGCGAAGGTGTTGAAATCGTTTGCGCTGGATAATGTCAATCCTTCAACGTTTATGGCTTTCCTTGCTATTGCTGAAAAAGACAGCGGTGGGTTCAGTTCATTTTTAGAAGATTTGTACAATGCCATCAAAGCCGAAGTGCAGGTGATCTTGAATCAATTGGGTGCCGCTGCGGGTGCCGCAATCGGAACTGCAATTGGTGGTGCAATCGGAACGTCTATTGCGGGACCGTTGGGAACAATTATCGGAATTGCAGCAGGATTGATTCTTGGGGCTTTGGTTGGATGGCTGATCAGTGCTTTCCGCGATGATATTTTTGATCCGCAAATCACCGGAGTGATCCTGAACAACAACACTCCTTTCACAGGTCCGGTTGAGACATTGACTTACCAGGATTTCGGAGGAAAATACACCGCCGAGATATTCTGGTCAGCAAGCTAGAATATAAGTGCTATACAAAGGGAAGGAGGCAGCAATGTCTCCTTTCTTTTTTAATGCGATATTTTTTTTGTCATGATGTAATCATCCATAACATAACCGTTTCCGATATCCAGAATTTCGGTATCGTAAATTGAAAAGCCAAGATATTCGTAAAAGCTTACGGCTTTATTTGCTTTGTTGACATTGAGATGCAGTATTTCGCTTTCGTTCAATAAGGCCTGAGTTACAACTGCCTCAAAAAGTGCTTTTCCTGCGCCTGTTCCCTGTGTTTCGGGCAGAACATACAGTTTATGAATCCGCGTTATCGGTTTTTCGGAATAACGGTGTTCAATTCCCGCAAATCCAACCGTTTTATCGTCTGATTCAATAATTAGAAAGGCCTGGTCCGGATCTTCAATGGATGCTTTTATTTTTTCGGTGGAATACATCCAGCCAAGCATGTATTCAATTTGCTCGCTCGAAATAATTCCGATATACGTCTTCGGCCAGGTAGCTCCGGCAATTTCCCGTATGGATGAAACATCCCCGACATCTGCAAAACGAATGGAAAACATAAGATTTCTTTAGTTAAACATCTTTTCCGAAAGAGTGCATATCATTGTGATTGAACTCAATTTCATCTTTCAATTTCTTAATAGTTCTGGTTAACAGAAAAACCATTTCCGTACTATTGGCCTTTAACCAGGCAAAACTATCCATTTCATCATCAACCGCGCACGCTATGTTTAGCAAAAGCGGGAAATTATGAACCCGAAGCCAGGTTTGTGCGCTTTCATTTCCTTCCGCAGCATTTACCATTGCCATTAAATGCGGATATCCATTTTCCATCAGCCAGTTTCTTGCTTCCTGCTTCAGCCTGAGTGCCTGTGAAGTATGATAAAGTTCCGGAAAACCATTGTTCAACAGCCAAACTCCGAATTCCTGCTGGCCTTCGAGCTCTTTTATCCACGCCATCATGATCTTCGGATCATAGTTTAACCGGGCAAATTGAATGTTTGCTTTTCCTACAACCGGTTTTTTACTTTTTTAAGCGGAGTCTTTTGAAAATATGCGCGAAAACCAACTCATACTATATCATATAATAAATAAGCTAATAAAA
>CBFGMW010000179.1:0-5635 GCA_965649925.1 uncultured Fluviicola sp. | reverse complement strand
TCTTTGAATTAACAGTTGTTTCTATGTAAAGCGAACCCGATACGTTGAAGAAATCGAATGCCATACCGTAGACAATACAAGACATAACAATCATCCAAAGTCCGTCGGCCGGATTTCCGTAGGCTAGCAAACCGAAACGCAAGACCCATGCAAGCATCGAAATCAGCATGACCTTTTTTATCCCAAATCTTTTCAGGAAAAAAGGAATGGCAAGAATGAATAATGTTTCCGAGATCTGCGAAATGGACATGACGATGGTCGATTTTTCTACAATCAATGAACCCTGGTATTTACCGAAGTTCCCGAATTCAGAAACGTAAACATCGCCATACATATTCGTTAATTGCAATGCGGCCCCGAGCATCATGGAGAACAGGAAAAACAACGCTGTTTTATAATTTAAAAACAGTTTGAAAGCGTCCAGACCGAAGGCTTCACTCCACGATTTTTGTTCCGATCTTTTAGTATGCGGAGGACATTTCGGTAATGTGAATGAGTATAATCCAAGCAACATTCCTGCTATTCCGGCAATAACGAACTGATTTGACGAAGCTTTGTTGCCCGTTAGATTTACCAGCCACATGGCAGCAATAAATCCAACTGTTCCCCATACTCTGATCGGAGGAAATACTTTAATGACATCGTAGTTGTTGTTCTTTAGAACGTGGTAGCCGATTGAATTTGAAAGTGAAATTGTTGGCATGTAACAAACCATGGCCAGGAAAATGATCCAGAAAAACTCTGTTTCGTTACTTGCAAATGGAACAATGCAAAGGACAATTCCACCGAGAAAATGTAAGATTCCATATAATCGTTCTGCGCGAACCCATTTATCGGCAATGATTCCGGTGATGGCTGGCATGAACAGTGAGGAAAATCCGAGTGTACTAAAAACTGCCCCGAAAGCGGCTCCGTCCCATTGTTTGGTTTCAAACCAATAGTTTGCAATAGTGATCAGCCATGCTCCCCAGACAAAAAACTGGAGGAAACTCATCGTAATCAACCGATTTTTAATCGATAGTTGGGGCATAGCAGGGGTGTTTTTTAGTTAGTGTGAGCGCTTGTTAATCTCGTCGCGGATTTTTGAAGCAAGTTCGTAGTCTTCGTTATCAATAGCCTGAGTTAGTTGTTCTTCCAGTTCTTCAACAGTTGAAGTTGCAAATTCGCTTTCGCCGATTTCTGTTTCTTCTTCCGGTTCGTCGTCTTCGTCCATGAATTCATCGGAAAGAATTCCGGCAGACGCTAGTATGGATTCAAACGTGTAAATAGGACTTTTAAAACGAACTCCTAAAGCAATTGCATCCGAAGTACGGGCATCTATATCCGACAATTGACCATCTTTCTCACAAACTAATTTTGCGTAAAAGATTCCTTCCTGAAGATTGTAGATCACTACTTCTTTTACGGTAATTCCGAAGGAAACTGCAAATGATTTGAATAAATCGTGGGTTAAAGGTCGGGTAGGAGTCATTTTCTCCAATTCTATTGCGATAGCCTGAGCTTCGAAACCGCCAATAATAATGGGTAAACGGCGTTTCCCTCCAACTTCCGAAAGAACCAAAGCGTAAGCCCCGCTTTGCGTTTGGCTGTACGATAATCCTACTATTTCTAATTTAATCTTATCCATTTAGTCAGATAACAATCATTTAGTCAAATAAATAGGGAAGTAATTGACTTACTTCCCTACTATGATATTTGGTAAAAATAACCAAAAGCAATCAAATTAATTTTGTCCTGCGCGGAATTTATTCACAGCGGCAGTCAATTTTGGTAACACTTCAAAAACATCACCCACTACACCGTAGTCAGCAGCCTTGAAGAATGGTGCCTCAGAATCTGTGTTAATAACCACAATTACTTTAGATCCGTTTACACCTGCCAGGTGCTGGATTGCTCCTGAAATTCCGGCAGCAATGTATAAATTCGGACGAATAGCAACTCCCGTTTGTCCAACGTGTTCGTGGTGAGGTCTCCAGCCAATATCTGCAACCGGACGTGAACAGGCTGTAGCTGCTCCCAAAGCTTTCGCCAAGTCTTCAACCATTCCCCAGTTTTCAGGGCCTTTCAATCCTCTTCCTGCTGAAACAACTATTTCTGCTTCCGGCAATGGAATCTCGCCTTCCGGTTTTTTCGTGCTGATTACTTTAATTGCTGCAGCACCAACTGCACCGTCAAATGCTTCAACTGCACAATCGCTTCCTGTTTTTTCAGGTTGGATTGAGTTTGGCAATAACGAGATGATTTTTTTTGCTGAGTTAACTGCTACATGTCCGTATCCTTTTCCTGAGAAAACGTTTACTTTCACTTGTCCGTTTGAATCAGGGATGGCAATAGCACCCGAAATCAAACCTGCTTTCATACGAACAGATAAACGTGGCGCAACTGCTTTCCCGATTAAATCGTGTGAGAAAATTACCATTTCTGCACCTGTGGTTTCAGCTGCTTTGGCAATTAAACGTGTAATTTGCTGTGGATCGTCTTCAGAAACGTTTCTGTCGACCAATACTTTTTGTGCTCCGTAAGAACCTAAGCCTGCCAAATCGGCATCACTTGCTTTTCCTGTTGCAACAACTGTAATACTTCCACCAATTTTAGAAGCGTAAGTAACAGCCTCCATTGCGCTTTTTGAAACTTGCTGCGCAGCGTGTATATATACTAAGATATTCATGTCTCTAAAATTTGGAATTAAATAACTTTCGCTTCATTGTGTAACAAAGCAACTAATTCATCCATGTTGTTCGGATCAATCAACTTCACTGCAGATTTAGCTGCCGGTAAAGAGTATTCTTTGTATGTAGTTAATTCTTCAATAGCCGCTGCAGGAACAACCGTTAACGGTTTAGTACGCGCTGCCATAATTCCGCGCATGTTCGGAATACGCTGCTCCGCCATTCCTTTAGCACAGGAAACTACCAAAGGCAATTGTGCTTCAACAACCTGAACTCCTCCAACGATCTCGCGCTCCAAAGTAGCTGTTGTTCCGTTGATATCTAATTTCTCAGCCAGTGAAACGAAAGGAAGATCTAATGCTTCTGCAATCATTCCGGCAACTTGTGAACCGTTGTAGTTGATTGTTTCCTTACCAGTTAAAATCAAATCGAAATTATGTGCTTTCGCGTATTCGGCAATTTGCATTGCTGTGAAATAAGCATCTTTCGGATCTGCATCAATACGTACAGCATCGTCAGCTCCAATTGCCAAAGCTTTACGGATAACAGCATCGTCTGCAGCTGCCCCAACGGTAATAATTGTAAGGTTTCCACCTAAAGTTTCTTTCAATTCCAAACCGCGAACAAGTGCATACCACTCATCGTACGGGTTGACAATGTATTGTACGCCATTTTCGTCAAATTGCGTGTTGTTATTAGTAAACGCAATTTTTGAGGTTGTGTCGGGCGATTTACTAATACATACAAGAATTTTCATATTGTATAAATTATATTGTTTAACTGCAAGTAAATCAATTGTTTACCTGTGAATAATAGGATGTTTGTTTTCGATTAACTATAAAAACGGAAACAAATGTAATTAAAACAGAGGAAAGCGAAAGGATGGGAAGCGGAAAGATTCAAACGAACGGAATTAAGTAATGGGTTAAAGGCCAAAAAGAAATTGGTAATGGCGACATTATATAATTGTCAGGAGAAACATTTTTCTTATAATTCAATCATTTATAAGCAAGACTCTGTCGAATTCTTTCCTCTTTTCCGCTTTCCTCTTTTATTCTTTCCATTGATTTATTACTTTTGGCATCCGGCTTACAGATGCCGATCATATTACAATTCTACAAAAAATGAAAGTAGTTCAATTTAGAGAAGCGCTTCGTGAAGCAATGTCAGAGGAAATGCGCCGTGATGAAGGTGTGTTTTTAATGGGTGAAGAAGTTGCGGAATACAATGGTGCATACAAGGTTTCGCAAGGAATGTTGGATGAGTTCGGTTCTAAAAGAGTAATCGATACACCCATTGCAGAATTAGGTTTTGCAGGTATTGCGGTTGGAGCTTCCATGAACGGTTTACGTCCGATTGTAGAATTCATGACGTGGAACTTTGCTATTTTGGCGGCTGATCAAATTATTAACTCGGCTGCAAAAATGCTGCAGATGTCGGGTGGACAATATGGTTGTCCGATCGTTTTCCGTGGTGGAAATGGTACTGCAGGACAATTGGCGGCAACGCACTCGCAAAGTTTCGAAGCATTTTATTCGCATGTTCCGGGATTGAAAGTTATTACGCCGTCTAATCCGTATGATGCGAAGGGTTTGCTGAAAGCTGCCATTCGTGATAATGATCCGGTTGTTTTCTTAGAATCTGAGAAAATGTACGGCGACAAAGGTGAAATTCCTGAAGGAGAATACATTATTCCAATTGGAGTTGCTGATATAAAACGCAAAGGAACAGATGTTACTGTTGTTTCGTTTGGTAAAATTATCAAAGTAGCATACGAAGCTGCTGAAATTTTAGCGAAAGAAGGAATTTCTCTTGAAGTTATTGACCTGAGAACTATCCGTCCAATCGATTACGCATGTATCGTAGATTCGGTTAAGAAAACAAATCGATGTGTTGTTTTAGAGGAATCTTGGCCTTTGGCTTCTATCTCTTCGGAAATTGCTTACCACTTGCAGCGTTATGCTTTCGATTATTTGGATGCTCCGGTTCAGCGTGTAACGCAAACAGATACACCATTCGCATTCTCGCCTACATTAATTGAAGCTGCATTGCCAAATGTAGATCGTTTGATCAAAGCAGTGAAAGCAACTTTATACAGAAATTAAGAAGCTACATTAAATAATAAGAGGCCGCTTGAGATAGTTCAAGCGGCTTTTTTGTTGCTCGAACGAGCCTGAGCCTCGCACGAGCAACATAGAACGAGTAAGAGCCTCGCGCCAACGTTATGGAAATAATACGTTTCTAGTTTAATAATTATGATGAAAAAAATACTTTTATTTAGTTTCCTGCTTGTTCTGCAGAAAACAGTTGCTTGTTCTTGTTTAACTCAACCCCGCTTAACCAAAGAATCGGCAGAGAAACTAGAAGGGGCTTATTATGGAAAGATCATTTCTATTCAGGATGATTCTACTCATTTCAAAACATATAAACTGCTTGTGTTTGAAACGTTTCGGGGTGAAGTCAAAGACACGCTGACCTTTGACGGTGCTTCTGATGCAGGAATGTGTGGCTTTCAAACTGAGGTTGGAGCTGAGTGGCTGATTACTTTTGACAGTAAGGAAGAGCATCTTTATCTTTCTATTTGTTCAAGGGCTTATGATTTTTCTGACCTGACAGATCGCAGGAAACTTTATCGATTCAAGTATAGACATGGTGAAAACAGGTATGCTAGAAAGGAGTTTCACCGGGCACAGCATGATCTTCGGGTTTTGAGAAAATTGGAGTAAGTTTCATTCTTTCGTTAACTTACCTGGGTAAATTAAGGATAAGTGTACTATTATCCCGGAAGTTGGATTTTCAAATTATTGAAGGGTAATTTACTTCGTCATAATAAAAATATGTTTCACGTTCTTATTCGAAGTTTCACGTACATCAATGACAAACTTATCAGTGCTTTTGATCAAAGGAAGAAGCTTTTGAAAACCATAATTCCGCGGATCGAAATCGGCTTTCTTTTTCAGGATGAA
>CBFGMW010000178.1:0-5662 GCA_965649925.1 uncultured Fluviicola sp. | reverse complement strand
TAGTTATTACAGTTGCCGAGGAAACAGAGGAGGAATTCATCGAATTCATGATGGGAAGCGGTGTAAGCTATACCTTACTTGGTCACGTTACCAAAGGAAAAATGATGGTTGACGATGAGCATTTCGGATTTATCTCTGAAGCAAAAGAGATTTTTGACAATGCACTTGGAAAATTAATTGAAGGATAAAAACAATCTGCCCTCCCCCTTAATCCCCCTCCAAAGGGGAGACAGATTTAACTTCCTCCCTTGAGGGAGGATTGAGGAGGGTGGTTGAGTCTCACATTATGGAGTTAATCCTCAAATATTTCCCAAATCTCACAGAAGATCAGCGTTCACAATTTGAGCAGCTGCAGGAATTGTACGTTCATTGGAATGCGCAGATCAATGTGATTTCACGAAAAGACACGGAAGACTTTTACGAACGCCATGTACTTCATTCATTGGGGATTGCCAAGATCATGGAATTTGCTGATGGATCTTCGGTTTTAGACATAGGAACAGGTGGTGGTTTTCCCGGAATTCCGCTGGCTATTTTATTTCCGAATGTTCAGTTTCACCTCGTAGATTCTATCGGGAAGAAAATCAAAGTAGTTACAGAAGTTGCTGCGGCCTTAGGCTTAACGAATGTTCGTGCAACACATGCACGTGCTGAAGAGATCAAAGAACAATTCGATTTTATTGTCAGCAGAGCCGTAACTGCCATGCCGCAATTTATGCCCTGGACAAAAGGGAAATTCCTGAAACAATCCATCAATCCGTTGAATAACGGTATTCTTTATTTGAAAGGCGGTGATCTGACGGAAGAACTCGCACCGTTAAAACATCCTTACATCATTCACCCGTTAAACGAAATTTTTGAAGAGGAATTCTTTGAAACAAAGGCAGTTGTTTACGTAAAAGTGAACACCTGAGATCGAAATCAAACTTCACCAAATTCTTTATTTGTTGAAAGATTTCCCTTCCCAAAGTAGTTAAAACTCACAGAGTCTTTCTATTTTAGTCACGATTTACTTGAAAAGAAGATGATTGTTCCGGGAAAAAATGTGGATGAAATTATTGCGAACTGTCCGGAGGACAGGCAAGAAGCATTGAACAGACTTCGTAAAACAATCGTTGAAAATCTTCCGGAAGGCTTTTCAGAAGGGATTTCTTATAATATGATCGGCTACGGAGTTCCGCACAGTATTTATCCGAACGGATATCATTGTGACCCGAAGCAGCCACTCCCTTTTATGAGTTTCGCATCGCAAAAGAATTTTATTGCTCTTTATCACATGGGCCTGTATTCCGATCCTCAACTATTGAAATGGTTTACAGACGAATACGCCAAAAGGGTAAAAGGCAAGCTGGATATGGGAAAATCCTGTATCCGGTTTAAGAAAGCAGAAAACATTCCTTTTGATCTGATTGGAGAACTTGCTGCTAAAATGACTGTTGAAGAGTGGATTGAGCGCTACGAAACAGCACTGAAACGTTAAACAATAACTAAACATAAATAAATCTACTATGAGTGAATTATTAGACACAGATGTACAAGTGGTTGATGGAGCCAAAACAATCTCGAACTTCTCGTACCCTTTGAAATTTTCGTTTAAGATCGGAACACTGGCAAATGATTTCGTGATTAAAGATTCTGCCGGATCAACACAAGCCTACGTGCGTCAGAAAATGTTCAAATTCATTGATGAAATCCAGGTATTCAACAACGAGAAAAAATCTCAGGTTCTTTACACCATTAAAGCGAACAAATGGATCGATTTTTCTGCATCATACATCTTCTCTGATGCGAACGGAAACAAATTGGGTCGTGTAGCTCGTAAAGGAATGGCCTCAATCTGGAAAGCGCGTTACGAAATCTACGACAAGAACGATGAATATCAATTCACGATCCAGGAAGATAACGGCTGGACAAAAGTGTTTGACGCAATGCTGAGTGAAATTCCATTGGTAGGAATGTTCTCAGGATACATGTTCAATCCGAAATACACCATGAAAAAAGAAGACGGAACTGAAGTTTTCAAACTGAAAAAAGATGCTTCTATGCTTGGTCGCCATTTCTCTGTCTCAAAAGTCGGTGAAACAACTCCGGAAGAGGAAGAAAACGCAGCTCTTTCATGGATGATGATGATCCTGATGGAAAGAAGAAGAGGTTAATAATTATAGCAATAAAAAAGTAGAGGGCGAATAATAATTCGCCCTCTACTTTTTTAATCAATAATCTAAGGTTTATCTTCGAGCTTTCCGTAAAACTGGTCCTGAATGCGTAAGAGATCTTCTTTGTATTGAACGGCGTTCACCAAATAGATAAAAGGAATTTCCCATGCTTTTTGCCAAACAAGTGCATTAAACAAACAGTCGGGATGCTGTTTTCTGCCACCGCCACCGCACGACAATTCTACACACACTCCAATTGAGCCTGATTTTGAACGCACATAATTTTCTAATCCGCTGCCAAAATCAGAGGGTTTTGTGCCAATCTTCCCTAATTCGAAACCGGAAGCTTTTCGCGCATCAGCCGACATTTTGGTGTCTATATCTTCAAACATGGGGTGCGTAATGGCATCTGCCCAATACAAAATGTTTCCTTTGGTATGAAAAGAAATTGTACAGATCGGCCGGTTTGTTTGAATGAAATTCTGCAGCACCTGAGTTTCTATTGGTTCAGCCGCAAAGCGGCCTTTAAAACCTTCCGAAGCCCGTTTAGCATGAAAATTCCCGCCTTTCTTTACAGCCCAATGATTGTCATCGAATGAACTGTTCAAATCGATACCTTTTCCATTGGCTTTCCATTCCAGGATTGTTTCATCGATATAAATCGAATCAAACCACATCCTGGCCTGGGATTCGATTACTCCGAGATCATTCTGCGCAATCTTCAGCCCATCCGGATTGGCTACCGGCAAAAAGAAAATATCTACCACATCGAGCATCGAAGTCAATCCGGGATATAAATCACTTTTCCCGACAAGAGAAAGCAGCATCACATTAGCCACTTTCATGGTCATTTTAGAACTGAAATCTTCGCGTGCGTGAATATTTCCTACCATAAAAACCATTGGTTTAGGCTGATCGTTCTTGGCAAGTGTAAAACCCCGCAGCGGAAGTCCGAACTCTGAATTACCAATTGTTTTAGCTTTAACAAATTCAGGCCAGGTAGCTTCAAAATAAGAAATGTCGTTCTGGATCATTTCAAAGGTATACATGCTGGTGTCTTCCACAACGTAGAATTGCAGATCCAGAGAATCGCGCACCAGAATATCCTGAACCAGTATTCTGGCAACCAAAGTGGAATCAGGCTTCTGCAGAGTATCAACCACAGGAAGAACCTGCCCGAAAGCGGAGATTCTCAATACAGTAAATGCAACAAGCAGAAATAAGGCGTGTTTCATGTGGGTTTTTTACCAATAAGCGGATTAGCGCGCTAAGTTACAAAGCAAAAATGATTTAGCATAAGCTCAGGATTCAAAAAAGAACTCCAATTCATACAATTGATTTGTTATATTTAAAATATGGAAGCAACTAATCAATATTCTCTGATCAAGCCCTATTATGGTGTATTAGTAGCGCTCACTGCATGGTTTTCCGTTATCCTTCAATGGGTTTTATCAACCGGATCTCTCGGAAATTTCCTGAGTTTCTTTACCATTCAATGTAACCTGCTCATTGCGATCGGACTAACTTGTTCGGTATTTCTGCCACGTACTAAAGCCGGTCTATTCTTCTCAGGCACTTCCGTACAAACGGCAACCGTACTGTATATTTTCATCGTCGCATTGGTTTACAATACAGTTCTCCGTGGATTAATTGCTCTTGAAGGCTGGGGTTATACCGTAGATAACATGCTGCACGTTTTGGTTCCGATTCTCTACATTGCTTATTGGGCATTTTTCACACCTAAAAACCGTTTGCACTGGAAAGACGGGCTCATGTGGGTTATTTTCCCGACTGTTTACCTGATCTATTCTATGATTCGCGGCGCAATAGTTCATTGGTATCCCTATCCATTTCTGGATGCTGACAAATACGGCTATAGCACAGTTTCCGTAAATGTAATTGTGATGATCGCTGTTTTTTTCGGAGCTGGTATTTTTCTTATTTGGATTAACCGAATGATTACGAAAAAACAACTTTCATAAATCAATTACCAAAATGATTTCAGTTATTAGCGTTGATCACGAATTAACCTTTGATCAGGTCAAGAAAAGTCTTCTGGAACTTTTTCCCGATTTTGTCATTTTTGCCAGTGATCCGGAAATAATTTATCCAAAGGAAATTAACTGGAAACGCTTGGACCACGTATGGCTTCAATTAGATTTTGATGAAGCTAAAAAAGATTTTCCTTATTACATAACAGTCGAATCAGGCGGCGATAATGAGGATGAACGACGAGGTTTACACATAGCGAGAAAAATCTCGAAAGATTATAACACCAGGACCTTAACCGGATACGATCACCCCGATTATGACGACAAACAATACTCCTGTGCGCTGTTTGATAATAGTAAAACTTACCTCGTGGATACTTATTTTGATTACCCAATGGATGACAAGCGGCCAGCCCGGGGAATTGAAATTCTCATGGAAATAGAGATCCCGTATTACCGATTCGATTCTACAGGCGATTTTATTGAGATCGTAACAAAAGAGGCCTTTTAAGTTTATAAGCAATTATGAAAAACAACCTTACTCGAAGAATCACAGCTACTTTTGTTTTATGCCTGTCCTTATCCGGATATTCCCAGCAAGATCCCATTGAAATACCACGGGACAATAGCGAAAGTTTCGACCGACTTGGAAACGTACAAATCAGAAGAGAAATTGAAACCTTCAATATTGCTGATTACGAAACGATTGATCAGGACACTTTACCAGCTCCAAAATTGACAGAAATTCCACTTCTTGGCTGCTCCGGCAATTATGTTTTGTTCGAATCAGGAAACTGGATTTCAACGAATCTACATGTTTCCATTGGATCGAAACCTTTTGTGGCTGATGAAAACAAGATTACCTACCTTGACAGCGTTAAGGGTTGGGTAAAGGAAATAAATGATTTACCCGTGTGGGGAGCAGAAGGCGAAATTCCAAAAAACCAAATCACGGAAGTCAAGTTTTGGTTTAATATTCATTGGCCGCAGGAGCTTCCAGCAAGCGCATTTGCAGGGCTGTATGAACCGAATTTTTGTTCAGAAGAATACCATTCATCAGGAAAAGGAAAACAAGCCAAACCTGAAAAGCAGTTTTGCAAGGTCTATCAGTCTGAAGACAAAAAACGTGTTTACATTTATATGAAGAACGGTTCTGACTTTGACGGCTACGAAGTAACATGAGTTATTGAAAACGGCGAGTACTTGCTGAGAGTAATCGATTCAACGTTTTAAAAACTAACCAATAACTCCTTTCACAATCTCATCTACAACAGCTGGGTCCAATAACGTACTGGTATCGCCTAACGAATTGATTTCTCCTTCAGCCACTTTGCGCAAAATACGTCGCATGATCTTTCCGGAGCGTGTTTTTGGCAACCCGGAAACAAACTGGATTTTCTCCGGCAGTGCAATTTTCCCGATTTCCTTGGTAACTGTATCAAAAATACTCTTTCTCGCAGCAGTTAAATCATCAGGTAAATGTTCACAAACGACAAACGCGTAAATACTTTGTCC
>CBFGMW010000177.1:0-5672 GCA_965649925.1 uncultured Fluviicola sp. | reverse complement strand
CATAATTGCCGGATTGATAACAACCTGAACTGTAGCCGTACTGTTAACAGTTTCGGTACATCCAGCCGCATCAGTCACCTGAAACAAAGTATAGTCAAATTGGCCTAAGCCCGAAACAGGGAAAATCACCTGAACTGAATCGCCTGCCCCACTGACAACAGTTGACTGCGTTACTCCGTTGATTGAATAAGTAAATGTGTAAGGACCGGTTCCTCCTGTTCCGTGAAAAGTAATTGGATATCCGGATGCACCTGAAAAGCAAATTGTATCTGAACCTGTCACAAAACCATCGCAGGCAAGAACGCTTTTTCCGAGAAAAAATGAAAATAAGATAACTATGAAGATTCTTAGGTTCAAGTGCAGTAATTTACAGTTGTTAAAGGTAAGCACATCTTTCTGATTCACAAAAATCTGCACGGCCTTTCTTTCAAACCACTCCCATCCGCGAACGAATGAATACAAGCGGCTAGAATTGAACTCGGAATATAGTTCGAAAGAAGCATTTTTGACTTTTAACTTTTGAATTTTGGCTTATTCAAATGGCAATTCGCAATTTGAATCTATCTTTGCACTATGTCCAATTCCATTCAGATTCCACAGATTCTTCAAAAGCTAAAAATTGCTTCATTAAACGAAATGCAGGAAGCCTGCATCGCTTCGTTTCAGAAAAGCGACAATTCCATTTTACTTTCTCCGACAGGATCCGGTAAAACACTGGCTTTTTTGTTGAGTATTCTATCGACATTAGATCCTGAAAAAACGGGAGTTCAGGCGCTGATCATCACTCCTACACGCGAATTGGCTTTGCAGATTGAAACTGTTTTCAGGTCCATGGGAACTGAATTCAAAGTAAACAGTACTTACGGCGGCCATTCCATGCGAATCGAGATCAACAATTTCTCTGAACCGCCGGCTTTATTGATCGGAACTCCGGGACGATTACTGGATCATTTGAAACGCGGAACAATTTCCATTGAAGCAGCTGAAACGCTTGTTTTAGATGAATTCGACAAATCACTGGAAATGGGATTTGAAGCGGACATGACAGAGATTACTTCCTACCTGAAAAGTCTGAAGAAACGTTTATTGGTTTCTGCAACAAACCTGGAAGAGATCCCAGAATTCACCAAAATGACGAATCCGGTTATTGTAAACCGAATTCCGGAAACAGAAGCTGTACAACAGAAAGTGTACTCTGTAAAGTGTACCCACGAAGACAAAATGCAATCGCTGCTGGAATTGCTTTGTAATCTCCCAAGCGATAAAACGATTATTTTCTGTAATCACCGCGAAATGGTGTTGAACATCCACGAATTCCTGCTGGAAAGTGGCGTTCACAATGTTTATTACCACGGTGGAATGGAACAGGATGATCGCGAACGGGCTATTATCAAATTTAAAAACGGAAGTTCTTACTATTTAGTTGCAACTGATCTTGCTGCACGCGGATTGGATATTTCCGAAATTCAACATGTCATTCACTTCCAACTTCCTAAGATCGAAGCGGAATACACGCACAGGAACGGGCGTACTTCGCGACAAGACCACGAAGGTTCAGTGTTTGTTCTTCTAAGCGAAAAAGAATATTTGCCGGAATTCATTAAAGCCGATGAAGAATATCACATCATTGATAAAGAACCTCTTCCCGATGCCCCGTTATGGAAAACCATTTACATTGGCGGTGGAAAAAAAGACAAGATCAACAAAGTCGACGTGGTTGGATTCCTGCACAAAATTGGTGGCTTGAGCGGAAACGACATTGGAATGATCACCGTTCTCGACAAAAGTATTTTGGTTTCAATCAACGCTTACGAAGTAGAAGAATTGGTCAGGAATATCCGCGATGAGAAAATTAAAGGCAAACGTGTGAAGATTGGATTCGCACGATAATTAAGACATCCCAATAGCACATAACTTATAGTTATACAGATGAACAACGACATGAAATTTAGACTAAAATATTCAACGATATTTACCAACCGAAACTCGACAGCTGTAACGTTCTTTTAGAAAACATTGTTTCTGAATTGACTAACCCGTAAAAATCTGAAAACCATGATCAAATTTATCCCGAAACAATCCTTCGTAGTTCTCACATTCCTTTTGGTTATCGGCAAATCTTTTGCTAACGACGGTATGTACTTAACCAAAGGCGGAGCAATTTACCCAACTAAAGAAACCAAGATTTCTATGGATAAAGAGCATTTGAGCTTTAAGGTCATTGATGGACGATGTTCCGTAAACATTGCTTTCGAATTCAATAATCCGGAGAAAACTGAGCGAAAACTTTTAATTGGATTCCAGGCCCCATCGGCAGCGGGCGATGTTAATTTGGAGCAGCAAAGCAATAATATGATTCACGATTTCACCATTATGCAAAACGGCGAAATTCTGCCTTATACTTTAAAAGTTGCCGATTGCGAAGATTGCGAATTGAAAGACATATCAACTTGGAAACCTGAAAACCAGGAAGATGTCGGTATTTTCGTTTACCTGTTCGAAGTAACCTTTCAATCGGGCGTAAATAAGATCAATCACAGTTATTCGTTTCCTGCAAGCAGCAGTGTTTATGCCAATCAGATCTACAATTATATTCTCACAACAGGAGCAAAATGGGCGGGTGGAAAAATCAAAGATTTGACAGTTGATCTCGACCTTGGTGACAATTCCTACTTCTATGTCTCGGATATTTTTGGTTCAAACGCCTCCTGGAATATTATTGGAACTGGAAAAGTTACATCGCGGTATTTAGACAATTACGACGATGGGAAAAACCGCATGATCCGCGTTCTTTCGGGAATGCTGCAGGTAACAGTGCAAGATTTGGCCCCGGAGAAAAATATTGAGTTCGGAGTTTTCGATGCTATTTCTTTCATTCATCGTAATACGGACGAAAAAGGGCTCAACGAAGAAACGGTTCATGAACTGAACGAGTATTACATTGACGAAGCCAATACCAAAGACAAGCTTCGAATCCTGAGAAATACAATTTACGCACAGCACGGCTTATCTTTCAGTTCAAAAGACCTGCAAACCTACTTTTCGCAATTCGACTGGTATATGGCAGATCCTAATCTGAAACAAAATGAGATCCGGCTCTCAGGAGAAGAATCCCGCTTACTTGATTTGATTCTCAGAAAAGAAGAGCTTTTGAAATAAGGACTGATGAAATCGGTGAAACAACTACTTTTCTTTTCGATTACAGCATGCTTTTGCTTGTTTTCCTGTCACTCTTCAAACCGGAAGCAATCAGTAAAACAAGATCAGAAACAAGAAGTTAATTACATCTTCTTCCTCCACAATCGTTTTTTGGAAGAGTTCGAATTAACGGATGAACACCCGGAATACGGAAGAGTTGAGTATCAAAGGATCATTCACGCTTTCGAAAAAGAAGGCTTCACTGTTCTGAGCGAAATTCGGCCGAAAAACACAAACATGAAGATCTATGCCAACAGAATTGTACACCAGATCGACAGTTTGTTCAAACTCGGTGTTGAAGCGAAAAACATTACTGTCATCGGAACTTCAAAAGGTGGGTACATTGCGCAATACGTTTCCACTTATCTGAAAAATCCGGAGGTGAATTTCGTTTTCATTGGCTGTCATCAAAATACCGACATGATTGATTACCCGGAAATCAATTACTGCGGGAATATTCTGACTATTTATGAAGAAACTGATCCGTTTGGCGTTTCTGCGGTTGCCCGGCAGCAAATTTCAAAACTGAAAGTAACCCGATTTAAAGAAATTGAACTGCATACCGGGCTTAAACACGGATTTCTGTTTAGACCAATGGATGAATGGGTTGTTCCATGCATACACTGGGCAAAACGTGTTTATTGAGTATTTCAGAATCCAATTTTCCAACTTCGCTTCATCATATAATATCGCTAATTCGTTATATAACGAATTCATTTTTTCGCTTTGTCTTTATATCATGTTATCACTATATCGTAATATTACGAAGTTTGAATATCAGGCCTAATCAGTGAAAATTGCTTGCAGATAACTTAGTCCGCTCCTGCAGCACAGCTAGTATTTCGCTAAACGAAATTTCTTTTGCACGAAGCAATACCAAATAGTGAAACAATAAATCAGCCGCTTCCTCCCGGAAAAGCTTCGGTTCATCTCTCATAGCCTCAATGACAATTTCAACACCTTCCTCTCCTACTTTCTGGGCAATTTTAGGCAAACCTTTTTCTATTAAAGACTGAATGTAAGATCCTTCTTTCGGGATTAAAAACCTATTGTCGATTGTTTGAATCAGTTGGTCCAAAACTGAAAAGTCTGTCAATTCTGTGTTCCCCCAACAGCTCGTTGTTCCGGTGTGACAGGTTGGTCCGTCGGGAATTGCCTGAATCAGCAAAGTATCTTTGTCGCAATCCAGTTTCCAATCGACCAGAAGCAAATAGTTACATGAAGTTTGTCCTTTCACCCATATTTCGTTTCTGGAACGTGAATAGAAAGTCACTTTTCCGGTTTGTTTGGTAAGCTCGAAAGCTTCTTCGTTCATATACCCCAACATCAAAACTTCTTTTGTTCCAGCGTTTTGAATGATTGCGGGGATTAATCCATTCGTATCGTATTTCATTTCTTAAGTCCTCCCCCGTCCCCCCTCCAAAGGGGAGTTTTTACCCCGCCTTCGAATGGAAACGAATTTTGTTTATGTTAAATTCTAATTCTTAGGTTTTTATTTAATTCCGCCTTCAGTTGTGGAATCGTGATTTCATTGAAGTGAAAAATACTTGCTGCCAATCCACCGGTCACGGAGGTTTCGGTGAAGAGTTTCTCGAAATGCTGAATAGTTCCGGCTCCTCCGGATGCAATTATTGGAACATCAACAAGCTCCTGAACTGCTTTGTAAAACTCCAGATCGAAGCCGTTTTTTGTTCCATCTCCATCCATGGAAGTAATCAATAATTCACCAGCTCCCAGTTCAACTGCCCGTTTCGCCCATTCCAATCCATTGGTTTTCGTATCAACCTTTCCACCATGGGTAAACACCGACCACATATTTTCACTCTTTCGAACGTCGATTGCAACTACAACACATTGTTTACCGAAAGCATTTGACAATTCTGTGATCAATTCGGGCCGTTTCACTGCCGACGAATTAACCGAGATCTTATCGGCTCCGCTGCGGAGAAGTTTTCTGGCTGTTTCAACAGAAGAAATTCCACCACCAACAGTAAATGGTATGTTGACTTCGCTTGCAACCGCTTCAACAATCGGAATAAATGTTTCTCTTTCTTCGTTTGTTGCCGAAATATCCAGTAAAACCAGTTCGTCGGCACCTTGCTCCGCGTAGAATTTTGCCAGTTCTACCGGATCACCTGCATCGCGGATAGATTCAAAATTAATTCCCTTCACTGTTCGACCGTTTTGTATATCAAGACATGGAATGATTCGTTTATAAACCTGCATCATTAAAATTTTTGAGTTCAGTTAAAGTTATCTTCCCGTCGAGTAACGCTTTTCCGACCACGCATGCATAACAACCGACATCTCTCAGTTTTCCCAAATCCGACAGGGATTCAACTCCGCCACTGGCAATCCATTTTTGATCAGGGAATTGTTTTACCAATTGCTGATACAACTGAACACCTGGTCCACTTCCTGTTCCATCTTTCCGGATATCGGTTGTTAGAATTCTCAGGCCGGCGAAACGCTTA
>CBFGMW010000176.1:0-5689 GCA_965649925.1 uncultured Fluviicola sp. | reverse complement strand
AAAGTAAAAGTTTGAACCCAGGTAGTATCCTGAGCATTTAACTGAAATGCGGCGACTATTGCCAGAATGAATAGTATTCTTTTCTTCATCTTAAGTTTTTAGAGTGACGAAGATACCGAATACTAGAACAATTTAGTAATGTTTAATGGGACAATAACAGGACAATACTTGGAAAGTCAACTGCACTGAACCATCGAAACAACTAAATACAGAACAGTTACAGCTGAAATACCTCATCCTGTTTCGGAATCGTGCTGTTTATATCATAAACCTGCTTCAACTTATCACTTAAAGCAGCGGAACCATCCGGCTCTCCGTGAACAATGAAAACATGCTCGGGTTTCTTTTCAAGATTAGCCAGCCAATGTATCAATTCACTTTGATCTGCATGTGCCGACAAACCTTCGATACTTACAATATTCGCCCTTACAGGTTTAAATTTCCCATGTAATTTTATTTCCTCTGCACCATCCAGCAAAGCCCTTCCCCGGGTACCTTCTCCTTGGTGACCAACGAGTAAAACTGTAGTATCAGGGTTACCGATAAGCTTATCAAAATAGATAAGAACCCGGCCTCCCGACGCCATTCCGGAAGCAGCAATAATTATCTTAGACTCTTTATTCGCTGCAAGCTTATACGTTTCTTCCTGTTTATTCACGATATGAATCCGTTTGCACATTTCGGCATATATGGGCGGTACCAACTTATGCCATGAACCGTGTTTTCTGAATATATCCAGCATCCGGCTTCCCATCGGGCTGTCCATATATATCGGGATATCAGGAATAGCCCGCTCTTTGTGTAACTCCCACAAATAATACATTAACAACTGTGTGCGTTCAACTGCAAAACTGGGAATGACAATAGTACCATTTTTCTGTAATGCTTCATAGATGGCTTTTCCCAGTTGTTCTTTGGGGTGTTCCTGGTGTATTTTAGCGCCATAGGTAGATTCAATAAACAAAATATCGGCATGTTCGGGCTGCATTGGAGGATATAACAAAGGATCCTCAATACGACCAACATCTCCGGAAAAGACAACTCTTCTGTCGCCTATGCGCAGTTCAATAAATACTGACCCGATAATATGTCCGTTGTAGCGAAATCTAAAGGAAAGATCCTCTGTCATTTCAATCCATTCATCTTCAGGTTGAGCCTGAAAATGAGAGAAAACCTGTTCTGCTTCTTTAACTGTGTACAGTGGTTTAGCCGGCTGATGCTTGCTGAAATGTTGTGCATTAGCTCTTTCTGCATCTTCTTCCTGAATTCTTGCGCTGTCGAGCAGAATCAATTTTGCGATTTCAACCGTTGGGAGTGTTGTGTAAATTTTGCCGGTAAAACCTTGTTTAACCAACAAAGGCAAATATCCTACATGATCAAGATGACCGTGTGTTAACAGAACGAAATCAATAGCCGAACAATCGATCGGGAGAGAGTTCCAATTACGCAATCGCAATTCTTTTAATCCCTGGAACAAGCCGCAATCAACAAGGATCTTTTTTCCGGCCGTTTCGATATAGTATTTAGAACCTGTAACAGTACCTGCAGCGCCAAGAAACTGGACTTTAAATGATTCATTCGTTTTCATAATCTTTCGTAAAAGTGGTTTGTTTGTTTTTATTCTTTGGCTGTATACCGGGTATGGGCAAATGCAAATCCTGGCAAAGCTGCTGTGCTTCATTCATCACAACAGCCATTCGGGTCGATTTCACACCAATAGCTTTCAGAAGCTTTTCGTTATACCCGATATCTTTACACAAAACGATCTTACGCTCGAGTAAATGCTGTTTTTCAGCCTGTGTTAGCGAAGTCAGACAGGTTATCGGATAGAGTCCCATTTTGTCTATTTGTTCTTTCAAACTTCCATTCGCCGGATAATCCCAGCCTAAAAGGAAAAGACCTGCACATTTGGCATATTGCATTGCATCATCGGTGAACCGGGTATTGGTTACCACCCATCTTTTTTGAGTTAACGCAAAATCTCCGCCAAGTTTAGCAAGCTGCTGATCGACATCCAGGAAGCGCGAATGAATGTATAACGGAACTTTCACATCGCATGAAACACCTGCGTAGTTGTGATATTTACATTCTATCAGTATTTGTTCCTTTTCATTCACTGCTATCACATCAATCTCATGAGTAATGCAGGCTCCTTGCAGGATTTCTCCCACCCGCGATCGGTAACCCTGCTGTTGCAGTAATTCGCTGATATATTTTTCAAATGGAAATCCGGATGGCCCCAACTCCATGATTGCCTGCTTCAAATGATATCTTGCAGCAAGGTGCCTTGAGCCTTCTTTCAATAACGAAAAAGCTATCCGGTAGATCTTTCGGGTTGTTATACCGTCATATAATTTGTCTTTTACGGTATGCACAATATATTCAATCTGGTCAGTAGTTGCCCCAGCTCGTTCAAGAGATGCCCGCAGCTTTTCTTCAGAGAACGGGATTTGTATACCTGAAGCTTTCGTAATTAAGAATTCACGTTCCATTTCATGCATATTTGGTTATTATAGTTTCAGTACACGTAATTATCATATCAACAATCTTAAGAAAGTCATAACACCTACTCCGAAAATCAGTAACAGAGTAAAGTATTAGAACTGCTTCTGAGAAAACAAAGTGAGCAACTTCTTCCCGATAAATGTTCCTGCAATGCCAATTAACAAAAGAATGGGAATCAGGTACATATCGTTTTTATGCATATATCCGTTGGAAAAATAGACCACGCTTCTGCTCAGATCTATTCCGAGATCAATAATTGCCGAAGTAGCAATAAACCGTTCCTTATCAAGGTTAAACGCTGCCATGGTTAATCCCCTGATTGCTCCACCTGTTCCCAATAACCCGGCAGCAACTCCCGAAAACGCACCACCTGCAATAGAATTCCTTAAAGTAGGTTTCAGCTCCAGTTTCTGAAAGATCAGGAGTATTAAACTTACACTGATCAGGAAGAAAGCCAGGAACATCTCCAAAAGAGTACTGTTCACAAAACGACTGATGTATGCTCCAAGGATTACGAAAAGAACCGCAGGTATTCCTATTGTCAGTACCAGGCGCTTGTCGAAACCGTTTCTGAACAATGCTATTTTGGAAAGATTACTCAATACATGAAAAAGAGCGGTGACACCCAGAACGGTGTGAAAATCAAAGAACATTCCGGCAATTGGAACAAAAAACATAGACGATCCGAAACCGCCTACTGTTCCCAGTACCTCAGCCAGCAGCGATAAAACAATGAAGCATATCAGGAAGTCCATTCTGGCTTATAGCAGGTTTTTACTGCCCAAAGCTATTCCGGTTGACACACGACAGATCTTTACTATCCCTGATTCCGGATTAATCCATCTTGTTCCTGATTCCGAAAAATTCATCGTGCACAATTTTATATGATTAAAAGTTCCTGATAAACTTATTCCTGTTCCTTATAATCTGTTGGTTCATCTCGCGGAACAGGTGTGCTTAAAAATTCACCTTCTGCATTCTGTTTTTGTAAGGTCCAGTCGTCAGTAATAGTAGTCTCCAACCAGATGTTTCCTGATTTGCGAAAGACCTGAATACCAATTCCGTATTCGTTGCCAAATAACTGTTCAATATCCGAAACTGTCATTTCAGGTTTAAGGATGATTTCCCCGTTTGTATGGTTCTTTCTGATCTCGCCCAGTAACTTGCCCGGTTGTTGAAGAAATTTGACATTGCTTGGTCTTCCCGGAGCGTGTGGTTTGGAATAAAATTCCAGCTTCAGGTAAGGAAACACACTGTTAAAGGCATCCTGGATTGAGCGGATACTTGTTTCATCGTTAATGGTAATACTTTTCACAACAGGTTCTGGTTTAGAGTGTATGGGAGCATGCAGGGCAAGTAACGGCACTGATGCATGAAATGCCAGCTTTTTTGTTCTTGGCTCTCTGAAGAAATTAACGAAACGGGAATGTTTTCGGGGAATCATCACTACCATATCAATTTCGTATTCACGGATGAACTTATTGATCCCGTCAATAATATCATCTGCATGTACATCATGAAAAAAATGTCTCACGTCCTTCAGTTCATGGTGAATATCCATTGCGTTTACTGCTTCCTCGGCATCAGCAACATTCAGTACACTCTGAACAATATTCAGTACATAAAGCTCAGCATGAAACAGCTGCACAAACTCCTTCAGCGATTCCAGGATCTCAGAATCTGTTTTCAGGAAATCACTTGCAAAAACGATTCTTTTCACCTTGCTGAATTTTAATTCTTTAGGAATGGCCAGAACCGGACATGAGGCTTTCGTTAACAAAGATGTTGTGATGCTGCCAATAATCTTCTCTGTCAGAAAATCCTTTTGGCGTATTCCCATAACGATCAAATCAACGCCTTCCTGCTCTGCTACCCGCGCTATTTCCGCTTCAATGTCTCCTTCCCGGTACATACAAGCTACTTCGGTATTATTGCCTTTTTGCGAGCGGATCCGGAGACTTTTTTGCTCCATAAGCTTTATATAATCTTCCTCCAAACCCTCGAAAGGTGGAATAGAAAGAACAGGATCAGTCAGCAGCACCGGAATGGTGTAAACATGTAATAAGATAATTTTTGCTGTTGTGAGTCTGGCAATTTCAGCAGCATAATCCAAAGCGCTCTCTGAGGCTTCGGAAAAATCAGTCGGAACAAGTATTTTTTTCATGGAAATATCTATTAAAGAATGAATACTGATAAAACAACCCGCACTTGATGCACAGGTTACGGAATCAAAACTGGTAGCTTTTTATCAAAAGATTGTCAGCTGTTTTAGCAAAAGTAAGTTACTTAAAATAGTTGAATAATGAGGAAAATCAGAAAGTAACATGATAAAGATCAAGCTGTGGTTTGAAGTATCGGTTTCCCGGATGATTGAGAAAAATCAACGTTTGTTATATGTTGTTTCAGGTGCAATGGTAAGAAAACTGATTTTATTCATACTCCTTCCTAATCCGCGTCATAAGAGAGTACAATTTCAAGGTATTATTTTGCGTATAACTTTTACTCTTTATCATGGAAACAGTAATAATTGCTATCAGCGATCATAGAAAAATTCATGCTATACAGCAAGAATTCAACAAGAAATTCCCGAATCTCAAACTGGAATTCTTTTCAAAACCGAATACAAAAAACGGAAGTCATTCTGACAAAATTCAGGAGGAAGGAAGTCATACCCTCGGAGACTGCAGAACGCAGCATCATGCAAACAACATCACAATAACTCCTTCGATGTCTTTTTCAGATCTTCAACAGACCTTTCTTGACGAGCACGGATTAAAAATCCGTATGAGCAAAAAAAACGAACATTCTTGGACTCCGATTACTGAATATCATCTTCCGCTTGAGGAATTAAACGGTCCTACTTAAATTACATAGTATTTAGTACAGTTTGAACACGGGAAGACGATTGAAGGTCTTTGCTTCGAAATAATCGGAACGCGAATAAATGAAAAACAACTGCGACCAGCTATCAGCAGCGAAATCGTCATCATTCTTCTTCTTTTCTTCGAACTCCTTTTTGAGTTCCGGATTTTCATTCAGGATTTCCAGTGCCATATCTTCAAAAACGTAAGCCGAAAAGTATTCTTTCTCCTGGAGATAACTATCCATAAAGTTCCATGCGAAGTAAGAGTCTTCCATTGCAGGTTCCAAAACCGAAACAATAAACTTCTTATTCTCCTGGTTC
>CBFGMW010000175.1:0-5702 GCA_965649925.1 uncultured Fluviicola sp. | reverse complement strand
CAGTTCAATTTCGTAAACACCCGGTTTCGCCAGGTTTCCACATGCTGAGATCAATTTTGTTCCGGTACTTTTTCCAATACCAATTTTCGCGTATTCAGCACCACCGTCGTTCACAATAGGAACTACAGCAGCAATTGATTCTACGTTATTTACAACCGTCGGACATCCCCATAAACCTTTTACAGCCGGAAAGGGAGGTTTGATGCGCGGATTTCCACGTTTTCCTTCCAATGATTCGATCAGGGCCGTTTCCTCACCACAGATATAAGCTCCACCTCCCGGTGCAATAGCCAAATCAAGGTCGTAGCCTGATCCTAAAATGTTCTTTCCAAGGAAACCATTTGCATAAGCTTCGGCAATTGCTTTTTCTACAATTTCCAAAATCCACATATACTCTCCGCGGATGTAGATATAACTTTGATTACATCCCAGTGCGTATGACGACGTGATCATTCCTTCAACCAAAAGGTGAGGAATTTTCTCCATCAGGTAACGGTCTTTGAATGTTCCCGGTTCAGATTCGTCGGCATTACACAAAAGGTAACGCGGAACGCCTTCCGGTTTAGCCAAAAACGACCATTTCATACCAGTTGGGAATCCGGCACCACCACGACCACGTAATCCGGAAGCCTGAACTTCTTCAACAACGTTTTGCGGCGACATGGTTTTCAATGCCTTTTCTACTGAGCGGTATCCGCCATGTTTGCGGTATACCTCGTAAGTTTCAATTCCGGGAACATCAGCGTGTTCCAATAATAACTTTCTTCCCATCTTTCTTAGTTCGATGAAGTTGAATGTTCCTTGCGAAGTGTATCCAATAAAGAATCCACTTTTTCAGTGGTCAAATGTTCGTGATAATGCTTTCCGCACTGAAGCATTGGCCCGTAGCCACAAGCTCCAAGACATTCAGCTGTTTTCAAGGTAAACATTCCATCTGCCGATGTTCCGCCTACTTTGATGTCGAGTTTCTTTTCAATGTACTCAATGATGTTGTCAGATCCAACTAACATACATGGCCCTGTTCTGCACACTTCCAAAACCACATTTCCGGGTTTTTCAATGTTGAACATGGTATAAAAAGTAGCTACTTCATATACTTCAATAGGCTGTATGTTCAGCAATCCTGCAACGTAATTCATTGTTGGAACGCTTAGCCATCCGCCAAATTCTTCTTCGGCAAGATGCAGGATTCGCATGATGGCACTTTTCTGTTTTCCTTCAGGAAATAAACCAATAATACGCTCTACTTCAGCCATTTTTTCGGGGCTGAATTCCGGCATTGGTCCGTCTGCCGTGGGTTGTGTTCTATGGGTACTGCTCATTGTTATGCGTCCAATTCTCCGGCAATCACGTTCAAACTACTTAAGGTCAAAACCGCATCTGAGATGGTTTGACCGGTAATCATTTCCGGGTATGCCTGGTAATAAATAAAACATGGTCTGCGGAATTGCAAACGGTATGGAGTTCTTCCTCCGTCTGAAATCAAATAGAATCCTAATTCTCCGTTTCCTCCTTCTACAGCGTGATAAACTTCGCCAACCGGAATAGGAGTTTCTCCCATTACAATTTTGAAGTGGTAGATCAATGCTTCCATTTTCGTGTAAACATCATCTTTTCGCGGTAAATAGAATTCGGGGACATCCGGTGAAAAGAAAGGTCCTTCCGGCATATTCTTAACTGCCTGACGGATAATGCTAACACTCTGACGAATCTCTTCCTGGCGAACACAGAAACGGTCATAAGTATCTCCCTGCGTTCCAACCGGAACAATAAAGTCGAAATCCTGGTAAGAAGAGTATGGATTCATGACGCGAACATCATAATCAACTCCGGCTGCGCGTAAGTTCGGGCCTGTAAATCCGAATTCCAATGCACGTTCTCCGCTAATAGGCCCGGCACCAATGGTACGATCCATAAAGATTCGGTTGCGTAAAAGCAGGTTGTCAAACTCCTCGAAATGTTTCGGGAATTCTTTTAAGAATTTCTCCAGTTTCTTGTGAAAAGTAGGAGAGAAGTCGCGCTCAAAACCACCGATACGACCGATGTTTGTTGTTAAACGTCCACCGCAAACTTCTTCGAATAATTCGTAAATCGCTTCACGCTGCTGGAACATATAGGTAAAACCTGTCAATGCTCCGGTATCTACACCAATTACCGCATTACAAACCAAATGGTCTGCAATACGCGCTAATTCCATAATGATTACACGCATGTATTCTACACGCTTGGGAACATTGATTCCGACCAGTTTTTCTACTGTCATATCCCAACCTAAGTTGTTGATTGGAGAAGAACAATAGTTCAATCGGTCAGTAATTGGAGTAATTTGATTGTAAGGTCTTCTTTCCGCCAGTTTTTCAAAAGCACGGTGAATGTAACCCACAGTTTGTACAGAAGCTAAGATCTTTTCACCATCAACAGTCAGGATATTTTGAAAAATACCGTGTGTTGCGGGGTGAGTAGGCCCTAAGTTCAATGTTGCAATTTCCCCGTCGATAGTTTCGTTGGAGAACATGCTATAATCTGGTTTGTGTGGAGTATCGCTCATAATTCTCGTTAATTATCTTCCGAAGAAGCGATCATCTTTATCTTCTCTTGTAGCATCTTCCAGGTGATATTCCTTACGCATAGGGAAATAATCCATGGAATCTTCGTTCAGGATACGTGTGAGGTTCGGATGTCCTTCGAAGATTACTCCGAAGAAATCGTACGTTTCACGTTCCTGCCAGTTTGCACCGATGTAAATGTCAGTAATAGAAGCAATCGTTGGGTTTTCAATCGGCAAATACGCTTTGATACGTAATCGCACATTGTTAATCAACGAATGAATATGGTAAGTAACACAGATTTCCCGGCCTTTATTGTCCGGATAGTGAACAGCACCTATTAGTGTAAGAAATGACATTTTTAGTATTTCGTCCACTTTAATATCAGCAATGATTTTATGCGCTTCATCAGGGACTACTTCAATAGTCAATAAACCGTAAGGTTCTTCATGTGCGACGATAGCTGCTCCGAATTTCTCCTGAAGACGAGCTAATACGGTCTCATTTGTCTGTTGGTTCATCCTCGTTCAAGTGATATTTGTTCAACAAATGTTTGTATTCATCTGAATAGCGGCGACGAAGGCTTTCGTGTTTCACTAAACGATGAATATTCATTATTCCTTCGATTATCTGCTCTGGTCGCGGCGGACATCCTGGAACATACACGTCAACCGGTATTACACGGTCGATTCCCTGAAGTTCAGAGTAAGTATCAAAAATTCCACCTGAAGAAGCACAAGCGCCAACAGAAAGAACCCATTTTGGTTCAGCCATTTGTTCATACACTTGTTTCAGGATAGGAGCTAATTTTTTTGAGATAGTTCCTGCCACGATCAAAAGATCTGCCTGGCGCGGAGAAAATGACATACGTTCCATACCGAAACGTGCCAAATCATAGTTTGAACCCATTGTTGCCATGTACTCAATTCCACAGCAAGAGGTTGCGAACGGCAGAGGCCAAACTGAATTTGCACGAGCAGAAGCAATTACTTTGTCGAGCATAGCCAGTTGAAATCCTTCACCATTGAACGTTTCAACATCGTTGATGATTTCTACTTTTCCCATTCTAAGGCACCTTTTTTAAGAACATAGAAAAATCCGGTAAGGAAGAATCCTACAAAAACAACTACTGCAATCAGTCCTTCTAATTGAAGTGCTTTAAAATTCACGGCGTATGGATAGAAGAAAATAACTTCCACATCGAACAACACGAACAAAATTGCAGTTAACAGATAGCGAATGGAAACTGGGAAACGTGCATTTCCGATTTCTTCGACACCACATTCCCAGTTGGCATCTTTTTTCTTTCCATGAAGCTTAGGTCCGAGCATTGGCGCCACAACCAAAGTTGTGATGACAAAGCCCACAGCCACAGCGGCTTGGATCAATATTGGTAAATAATCCTCTGAAGTAGACATGACTACTGAATTTAAGACCTGCGAATTTAAGGGATTTTAACGTTTTAAAAGGCGAGTTTAGTTATTTAAAAAGAATCTAAATAGTGTGGTTCTAAACGATTATTTTGTGGTTTTCATCGAAGAATTGATTCGATTTATTTGGAAAATAAAAAATAGACTGTACATTTGTAGAGGTTAGTAGCAGTAGTTATCATTTGATGTATCCATTTAGGTACATGAAATGATAGAAAAACCTGGGTGGGGGCATCCAGGTTTTTTTTATTGTTGTAAGGACAGGTCGCGACCTGTCCTTACAACTCTTCTTCGTCAATGCCTTTATCGCCCCGTAAAGCTCTGAAACGCTTTCTAGCCTCAACAGTAAGCAAACTTCCTTTGCATTCGAAAAGAATTTTCTTGTAATATTCAGCGGCTTTTTCTTTGTTGTCGAGATGATTCTCGTAAATATCACCTAACTGGAAAACAGCGTCATCTGCCAAAATATCATCGAAGTGATACTGTACAATTTTTTCAAGATAAGAAACGGCTTCTTCCCAACGGCCCTGATCCTGCATTGCCTGCGATTTGCGAAGCAGGATTTCATCGGCTAATCCGTGATCCGGAAATTCACGCTGAATAGAATCGTATAAAGTAAAGGCCCGCTCGTATTGATGTTGCTGTAAAAGCAGGTCGGCTTGTGCGAATTGATACATGGCTGTGTAATTACTGTCCAATCCAAGATTATCGGTAATTAAAACAGATAGTTTCATCGCATCGTTGGCAATTAACTTGGAAGTCGATTGTTTCAGAACGTCCAGTTGTGATTGCGCAAATTCAAAATCACCATCGTAATAGAAAACACGTGCATTTTTGTATTTTGCTTCCGATCCGATAGCTTCGAATTTGAAATCAGTATCGATCTGCATGTAATAAAGTGAAGCCTGCCAGATATCGTCTTCTAAAACAAGAATGTCGGCCAAAAGCATTTTAACTTCCGCTTTTTCAATGTCTGTAAGCCCGGGTTGTGCCAGGCAACTGTCGAGAAGCTGCTGAGCCCCGGCGGTGTTATCGTTATAATATGCTTCAAGGGTTGCAAGTTCTTTGATTGTGTTTATTGAACGACGCCCTTTCGTAATGTTCTTTAACGCATAACGATAATCGGCAATGGCTTTTTGAACGCGCGGAGAATCGATTTTTTTATCTACCGTAATTTCACGGAACTGCACGTTTAGTAGGGAAATATACGCAGCGTAGTAATTCGGTTTGTCTGAACCCAATGCAATAACATATTGATAGCCTGTTGTAGCCACGTCATAAGCGCCGTTTACGACACAAACTTCACTCAGATCCATAACCAGCGCTCCGGAATTGCCACGGCGCTTATCCAGGGCCTGAGCTTGTACCATGGCACTTTTAAACTCTTTGCGTTGAGCGAATAACCATGTGAGCAGCTCAACGTACATTTCATCATTTGGATTTTTCTGGATCTTGGTCAGTAATTGCTGTTTCAATTTCAGATAAACACCGTTATTGTCGTCTGTGAAGTCAATTTGATTTGTAAGTTCTGTTTGAACATCAGCAATATAACCCGGGTATTCGTTCAGGAGATCAAAATACTCCTCAATCATTTCATCTGTTCTCCCAAGGATTGCATAGATTTCAGCAAATTGGAAATTGAGCGCATAATTTTTCTTCAGGTTCTTTCTTCCCGATTCCAATGTTTTTAACGCCCACTCGGTTTTTCCGCGTTTTAAGAAAGCGT
>CBFGMW010000174.1:0-5763 GCA_965649925.1 uncultured Fluviicola sp. | reverse complement strand
ACAAGTGTTTGATCCTAAGAATTTATTGAACCCGGGGAAAGTGTTTCCCTGATCATTCGGTTGAAGCCGCATCCAAAAGAGCTACAATAACAACGAGAACACCTGCGAAGAAACCACCTATAGCTTTTCCCGCGGTGGTTCGTTCAACAGCTTTCGTTGGCAACACCGTTTCCTGTTTAGACCCGTTCAGATTGAGAATGGAAACGTCGTAAGTCAGATCTGCTTTATCCATCCAAAAGCCAGAAGCTTCCTTTCTTGCCAAACTCTCAACCTCCGGCTGATTTTTGGAAACAGCAGTTATTCCCATTGGTTTTTTTAACAAATCAACCGTTTCACGAATAAATGAATACTCGTACACGAATTTATCCTCGGTATCCATTTTGAATCCGTTCAGAACATAGTTTTTATATGTCAACGTGAGCAAAGCCTCTCTTAACTGGGCATTGATATCTCCATTCTTGCCGTCTACACTTACCCAAACCAAACCTGTAGTATCTTTTCTTACAACCACTTCGCACGAACCAGTAATGTTTTTTTTCGTTGTCAAAACAGCTCTTAGCTCCAACTCAATTTCTCTTTTCTTGGCTTCATAATAGGTGGATTCCTGATGTTTTAAAGGGAATCTGGTTGTATTACGCAGAACATCAAAATCGTGTTTTTTCTTATTTCTTTGAGCAAGAAACACTTTGGTATCTTTTAGCACTTCGCTCATATTATCGATGACACTGGTGACAGAAATGCTGTATGGCGAAAAAACCGATTCTTTAGATTTGACCGGTTGATAATTTAACTGCACCAGATCATTCGCATTTTTTGTTTCAGAAATAATAACCGGGTTTTTCAGGTCTATCAGATTCAATTCGGCATTCCAGTATTTTTTGTAGAACTCACCAAGCATAGCTTCAGATCCGATTGCATCCAGGCGTTCTATAATAGAATCGGAACCCATTTTGAAAATACGGAATTTCAAATCGAGGAATTCAAATTTCGGATTGATTTCCGGATCATTTATATTCTTGAATCGCTCAGTAACCAACAAAACCGAATCATTCACGTTTGACGTTAAAAAACCGATTCGCTCATATTTCAGGGTGCTTTTGAAATAAGTAGTTAAACTCTTTTCTACATGCCGGTATGAAACTCCGGTGATTTCTATATCGAATGTGTGGTTACTTTCCTGACCGGTTGATTTAGGGAAATCACGACTCAAATAGTAATTTCTGATCTGGGCAGACGCATTAACGCCGAATAAGAGAATAAGTGCTGATAAAATTGATTTCATAAGGTAAAAGCGATCACAATACTTTTCGCTTTTAGCCATAACTATGCCAAAACAGCCTATTTGTTAATTTTTAGTTAACTGAATTCAAAAAAGAAGACTCATTATTTTAGAATAAACAGATTATCAGCGGATTAATTATTCCAGTACTGACCTTCTCCGTTTTTCATTTGGTGGTACGCCCGGGACAAGTAAGCCAAAACAATGCGCATGGCATCAAAGGCTTCTTCGGTTTCAGCACTAATTTCTTTGCCTCCAAGACGAAGGAGCAGCTTCATATACAAAGCATGGAAGCAAATTTCTATTTGGTTTTTCTCTTTGAGATTCGATTTTTGTTTCAAATCTTCAATGTACGGAACAGCTGTATCATAAAGTGCCCTGTACTTTTCATCATTCAAAACCGAAAGAAGCGAATTATGCAGGTAAGAAAGCTCAACCATTACATCCTGCAATTCCATTCTATGACCAGATTCAACAATACGTTCCGATTTCATATCCGAAATCAATCCTTCGTACCATTTCCTATAACTGGGCATGAATGAGTCGTCAGGCAATTGCGGCCTAACGAACTCAGTCATAATCCGATCAATATTAAAGTCAAATCCGCGGATTACATCTTCTATCTGATACATGTATAACACATATTCAGCAATATTTTCCTGCAGTTTTTGTTGAGCTATTCGCATATTATTGCCCCATATCCTTTTCTAAATCGCTTTGTTCTTTGTTCAGAAACTCAATAAACGATTTGGTGACATCCATTTTCTTGTTGATAAAACTGATTTGTCCACCAGCTCCGTGAGTCAGCAAAATATCAATTCCATATTTCTTACAGTATTTTTCTGCCGCAACATCAATTTTCTTTGAAAGAGCAGTCAACGCAGTATTTGCTTCTTCCTGAATTTTCATTCCCTCTTCCTGCTGGTAAACCTGCAGTTGGCGATCCTGACGTTGTAAGTTCTCTTCCAGTTTTGTTAACTCTGCAGGATCAGCTGCCCCACTTTGCAAACGCTGCTGGTACTTTTGATTCAAAGCCATTAACGCTTTTTGGCGTGACATCAATGTATTCTCATACATTTTAGACTTTTTATTGATACGTTCTTCTTCTTTTTTATAGTAAGTGAAATCGTTTTTCAAACTATCCATTTGGTAGTAGGCAATTTTCAAACCTTTCGTATCTACCGTTTGAACTACGGGAGCCGATTCAGTTTTTACTTCTTCCGTTTTTTTGTCTTCCCCACAGCTTACAAGCAAAGCCGTAGCAGCGATCAAAGTTAAGAAATAGTTTTTTCTCATTGGTCTTTCAATTGAAATCCTTGCTCCCAATCCGTTCTCATTTGAATAAACCGGTGTAAGCAATTGGTTAATAATTCTGGTGTAACCATGCGCTTAATATCTTCCAGTCCATTCACATCGGTTTCACTCACTTTAAAAGTTTGCTCAAACTGACCTAATTCAATCTTCAGCAGGTATTTTCCATTGTATGAAAAAATCTGGATCTTAAACCGGGGATGTGGAACATCTGCAATTACACGCATAATGGGTCAAAAATAATAAGAATTAGAGGAATAGACGTCAGACAGACCACAAAAGACAAAAGTCATGATTTAAGCAGACTCATTTAAAGGTAAAAGGAAGAGGAATGACAGAAGCTGAGTTATCAGTCGCTTCGTCATTTAAAGAGGAAGAGAACAGCTTCACGTCTGTCATAAAAATCATCTAAACAAAAAGAGACTCACTAGTATGAGTCTCTTTTTGAATATCTTGATGTCTTAAATCCTAAAATCTAAACTAAGACGTAATCGCTGTCGGAATATTCTCTGAAATCAAAAGGAACACGAACCATAAATGCATAATCCTGGCCAACTTCGTACATATCTTCATCAGAACGACGATAATACCACTCAACGCGCGCTTTCAGTCCGTTATCTACCAATTCATTTAATTTGTAGAGTAAAAACAAAATGCGTTTTGAAGACGTGATGTTGAAGTACTCCAGGTCAATTTTAACCAGAGTATCACCATTGGGGTTTCGCATGTAGCCATCAAACCATTCAAGAATAACTCCCCAAAATTCTTCAGGGTTATCTGGTATTGATCTTCCTTTAATTTCCATAATCCCCGTTTGAGGGTCAAAAGAAACTAAAGGTGTTTGAATGCTGGCTTCAATTCTTAAAAGGTCCATTTTTAACATTATCCATCGCAAGTTGTAAAATAAAATCCAATCGGCAAACGGTTTTTCTACCAAAGTGCAAAAAAAATCGACCAACGAGAAAGTTTACTATTTCATTTCCATAATGTTAACAAACCTATAAGTAGCCATTTTTTTTGAAATAAAAACCCATAAAATCTTCCATTGGATCAATTATACACTTATTCAAAGTCCACCCGATCTTTTTCAGCCTTTCGCGGATCAAATCTTCAAGGTAAAAGCCATAGCTACCCACAACGTTCAATACTCGTGAACCGGAAGTGATGTGTTTCAGGTGAGTTTCTATAAAGAGATCGATATTCTGGCTGTGAAAATCAATAAAATCTTTATTCGAGAGTTTTTTTGCCAATACAGCAATTTCGGAAGGGTTTGCGGATGACGGGTATCTCTCCATAAACTGTTCTTTGCTCCCGAAGAGTTCTGCCCACTCGGTTTTCCATTCATCCGCTTTACTCAGATAATTGCGAACCAGTTTCCCGAAATAGTAGCCGGAACCTTCATCTCCTTGTTCAGGTCCCAAACCTCCTACCCTGTTCACAATTTGGCCATTATCCATTTCAATCAGAATAGAACCGGTTCCAAGGATTGCGGTAAATCCATGATCTAAACCACAACAAGCCAATCCTGCCAACAGCGCATCCGTTCCAATCACCGGGGAATTGAATTGAATTTCATCAAAAAAGTGCCTTAAAGCATGCTGGTTTTCCGGGGAACTCATACCCGCTCCATAAAAAAGAACTTCATCAAAACCAAACTCTTTGTTTAGCAGATTCAATTTTTCTTTCTCAATGTCCGGAAACAACTTCAAATTCCGGGGATGCAGGCTCGAAGTTGTAAATCGTCCCAAAAGTTTATCACTTCCATAAACCCAGTTTGTACCTGTTCCCCCGCTATCAGCAATCAACCATGTTTTCATAACCTAAATTTACCTTTTTTATGGTATCGGTACCCCGCTGATTTCATTTAAATTTGTTGATTGAACGAAGAATTTGCCTCTCTATGAAATATCTGAAAATTGCCTTTCCCTTTGCCATCCTCTTTATTTCGTTCATTGCCTGCAAAGACAAAGACAACCAGCAAGATCAGGAAGCTTTCGACAGAGCCCCGATTATGACTAATCTTGCCGACAATTACATCATTCCGCATTTCACAGAACTAAAAACAAGATTCAGTACTTTATCTGCTGACTGGAACACTTTCCTGTCTGATCAAAGCCAAACAAATTTCAATTCTGTAAAAACCGCCTATTTACTTTGCAACGAGGAATACCAACGTGTGAAAATGTTCGACTTTGGTCCTGCAATGTCAAATGGTATGACTATGAGTTTTGGAATTTTTCCTACTGACACTTCACAGATTGCAGCGAGTATTTCTTCCGGAACATACGATCTGGCTAGCGCCGAAAGCGAATATGCTCAGGGATTAGATGCACTGGACTACTTGTTTTTCCGCGTAAACGCATATACAGAACTTCAATCGAACCCGAATGCCCGTGCGTACATTACAGACTTGATTAATCGTATGAGTTCCAAAGTCACTGCTATTTCTCAGGCATGGTCGGGAAATTACCGAAACGAATTTATCACGGGAACAGGAACTTCTTTAACAGCTCCGTTTTCACTTTTGGTAAATTCCTTTGTGAAAGATTTTGAGCTTACTAAGAATACTAAACTTGGCTATCCGATAGGAAAACAAACTTTAAACAATCCGAGGCCCTTGTATTTTGAGGCAAAATGGTCGAAACACAACAAAGTCTTGCTTCAGGTCTCAAACCTGGCCTTAAGTGATATTTTTCACGGAATAGGTTCTGCCGGTGACGGCCAGGGCTTTGATGATTACCTGATTACGGTTGGACAAACATCAGTAAAGACAAGCATTCACGACAAATTTCAATACTTAAATACTGAAATAACCAATTGGAACGATAATCTTCAGGAACGTTTGGTATCAAATCCTGCTTCCTTAGATACTTACTACAACAATATGAGCAGTATGGTTGTAAACTTAAAAACAGACATGCCGTCGGCATTCGGAGTGGTAATTTCTTACCAGGATAATGACGGGGATTAGAAAAACACTCAGACACGATTGGTCGAGAGGATTAGATATTGCTCCCCTGGTTGTATTCAGAATTATTTTCGGATTGCTGGGAGCGTTTTCAGCAGTTCGGTTTATGTTCTACGGCTGGGTTGAAAGTTTATACATTACTCCTTCTTTCCATTTTCATTATCAGGGCTTCCATTGGATCAACACACTTCCCGGCAAATGGATG
>CBFGMW010000173.1:0-5800 GCA_965649925.1 uncultured Fluviicola sp. | reverse complement strand
GTCGGTATAATTGTACCAATCGAAATCGGTGAAATCATATCCGGCAAATTGTCGTCTCTCTTCATCGAACTTCACGGAACCAATGTCAATTATGGACGCGGCTAACATGTATTTATAAGGCAACGTCCTACACCCGCCTTTCTTTGAATTCGGATAATACGACGAACAATCGCCAAGCATTTTTTGGTAGGTAAACCCAACATCAAGGCCCATTCCTCCTTTGGTGTAGAGTTGTGGATCTCCCGAATACATGGCATCCGCATTCAGATGATAAACACTCAAAAGCGTATCGCTTCGAACATCAAAATCCATGTTGTAACCGTTAAGAGCTGCACCGGCCATTGAAATCATTTTCTTAACCGAGATTCCGCCCATAAACATGTTTCGGTGTTTTTTGAGAAATGTATAAGCATAACTTAGCTTGATTTCACCATAGTTCACACTTGCCGCATTCACATTTTCCATCGAATAATCAATGTTGTGCTGTTCCGAGTAATCAGGAACGCCGTATTCAATAAATTTTGCAGCATAATCAGGAATTCCGCGAACAGCAGTATATGAAAAGACATTAAACGATAATCCTACCGCGTGATCTCCCTGTGACCAAACACCTGAAAGCACAGAACCGAAAGCGCGCGAATATGCCGCATACTTATTTCTGTTCTGGTGAAAGCCCAAATCGTCGTCGGTTACGCCCTCACCATCCGTTCGATATAAGTTGTAATAACTGTTGTTATTGAGATAAACCAGGTTATTCATTCCGTATACTCCTGCCCCGACAATATGAATATCCAGCCAAACTTTCGAGTCGAGCATGGAGCTTGGATTATAATGAACCGAGGTTGTAGGAGTATAATTTGAAAAGCACGCACCAAATTGTTCCTGAGCATTCAGGAAACCGGGAAAGATTACTATGAGCAATAGAAAACGCTTCATGATTTTGACAAATGTATTATCACGTCAACCAGACGATTCGAATATCCGGCTTCATTGTCATACCAGCCAACAACTTTTACCATTGATCCGATGACCGAAGTTAATTCACTATCAAAGACGCATGAATGAGTATCTCCAAGAACATCCACAGAAACAACCGGATCTTCAGTGTAACGTAAAATTCCTTTAAAGTCGTTTGCTGCTTTGGTTTTGAAATACGCGTTGATTTGTTCAATCGTAGGCGGGTTTCTCACCACCATTGTTAAATCAGTTAATGATCCGTCGGGAACCGGAACCCGTATTCCACATCCTCCAAGCTTACCTTCCAGGTTGGTAAAAATTCTTGTCAATGCTTTTGCTGCACCCGTTGTTGTAGGAACGATCGATTGTCCGGCAGCTCTTGCTCTTCTTAGGTCTTTATGAGCGCTATCGTGAAGGCGCTGATCAGTTGTATAACTGTGAACAGTTGTAATATATGCACTTTCGATCTCACAGATTTCCTGAAGAACAGCAATCAATGGTGCCGCAGAATTTGTTGTACACGAAGCATTGCTCACAATCTTCTCGGATTTTGAAATTGTATCTTCATTGATCCCCATCACGATCATTGGGATGGAAGAATCCGGTGACGGAGCGGAAAGAACAACTTGTTGAACACCGCTTTTGAGGTGTTTCTCGGCAGATTTTCTATCCAGAAATTTTCCGGTGGCTTCAACTACGATATCAACATTATATTCGTTCCAGGGTATATTTTCAGGATCGGTATGACTTAGATAAGCAATCTCTTTGCTTAATATCCGAATGCTGTTATTGGTAAGATCAACCAGATCATAATGATTCAATTTTCCATGAACACTATCGTATTTCAACAGATGAGCAGCTGTTTTAAGATCCATCAGATCATTCACAACTACAAGCTCAATTTCAGGATGATCAAGCAGCAGTCTGGTGAAGTATCTGCCTATTCGTCCAAATCCGTTGAGTCCAACACGAACCTTATTCATTTTTCAAATTTTAAGTGAAGTTAGAAAACGTGTCCTTCTTCACGTTTTAAATTAGCGTTTTTTTCTGCAGAGTTACAAACAAAAAATCGCCCAACCGTTTTCACAGCTGAGCGATTTTATAATTGAATAGTTTAACGTTATTGATAAACCTGAATAAAGCCTTGTTTTTCGAGTACTTCTCCACTTAGCATAGTTGCTTTAAGTGAGTAGAAATAAACTCCTTCTGTCACCTTGTCGCCAGCCTTCGTTGTCCCGTTCCATTTTTCTGACGGATCAGTTGATTCGAAGATAACATTTTGCCAACGGTTAACTATTGAAACGTTGTATTCCAAAATTCCATCGTAATCAATAAACCACTCATTATTTCCCTGAGTAGATGACATCACCATAATATTCGGTGCTTCGATGTTACAAACATAACTAACTACTGTAGCCGAATCTGTCATTTGTCCACACTCATTGAACGCTGTTACATAATATAATCCTGGCTGAGTAACATATATACCATATCCTGTTTCTCCCGTGTTCCAGATATATGAGTCATTATCAGGATTGTTCCATGCCACCAACTGAACAGCAGCTCCCTGACAATTTATGGTATCATAAACTTCTGTCCAGGGATATGGCTTGAAATCAATAACCCTTGACTGTTCAACATTACACTGATTATCTGTAAATGTCACCGTAAACGCACCCGTTACCGTAGATGTTATCAAAGGATTCAGAGCAAATTCGTTCGGAATGAAGTGAACATTTGTATCGGCACAAGTCCAAACACCACCTGCATAAGCAGTATTACCTGAAGAGTAGAAAGCATAATGACAAACTGCAGTATCAGGGAAAATTGTAGGGTTCTCTATAGCAAACAAAATCACTGTCGTATCGTAATGACAACCGAAATCATCAGTCACATTATATGTATAACCATGAGGTCCTGCAACAACAGGTAAAACCACAATAGACGTGTCATTCTGGCCACTAATAATTGTTGGATCCGAAGTCCAGTTATCAGAAACGATTACGTTTTGGTAAGTTTCAGGATTCGGGTATAACGCCTGATCAAAAAGAATTGACCATTGGAAGATATATCCGTCATCAATACCCTGGTTATCCTGAACAGTAATTGTCCATGGCCCTTCGAGCGGACATCCGATAAAGTCGTTCCAATCTCCATCCGGTAAGAAAACTCCGTTCGGATTAAGCATGGAGAAACCGTTAGAGTTCATTAGGGTATTCCCTGTCTCATCACACATGGTACCAAAAGTAGCATTAGCGACAGAAAAACAGTAAGTTTCAACCGGAGTTCCGGGTGCGCCACCATCAATATTCGTGTCATTTCCTAAAAACAATCCTCCACCCGAACAGCCCCCGGGTTCTGGTCCTGCTGCCGGATATGTATTCGCCAATGAAACATACGTTCCGTTGGGACAAGTTAATCCAATTTCCAAATCACCTAAGAATGAGTGCTCAATATCCAAACAAATACTAGCAATATCGTTTGGTGAAGTAACTGTTCCATTTCCAAGACCAGTCATATTAATAGTAGTTTGATAACTGACTCCCGAACCATCAGGTAAATAAGTCAATCCGGCAAAGTTACCACCCACAGGGAATGTACCGTTTGGCACTTCTACCCCTACTGTATCTGTTGAAGTAACACCTCCAAGAAGTTCTGTGGAAACATTTAAACAAACAGTATCTTCCAACGGTCCCGTACCACTGAAGTTTGGTAACTGGGAAACGCGAATTTTACATGTTATTCTTTCCTGATGAGGGAAAATATCCTGAATGCGGCAATCAACAAAATATCCCTGACGTGCCGGTGGTGTAAACCAAACTGAATCATTGGTAGATGCTAAAGTTCCTACTCCGCCAATAGCCCAGGTATAGGTTGCATTATCCAAAGTTTGAGAGTATCCTGTTCCTGTAACTTCTTCTGCATAAGGAAACGAAGGTTTTGCAACTAAAAGAACGCTGTCTCCTAAACAAACATTTACATAACCGGTATCAATCGGATATAAATCGTTTGTTGTATTATCGTTCACAAACGCTTCCAGATGAGGAATAATTGGCTGGACTAAATCGCCACAGGCAACCTTCGCAACCCAACCGGTTCCTTCGTTAGCTCCATCTGAACGGAAACGAGCCGTTAAACATCCTGAAGGATTATTCTCAAAGGATGCCTGAACATTGAATCCCATTGGGTTTGTGCCCGAGTTGAAAGCACCCAAAAGCGGAGCAGCGGTATTAAAACCATCGTAAATATATAATGTATCCGTTGGATGAATATCAAATTCATAACCGATATTAATTGCAAACGCAATAGATACTTTTGAACCCTGCGCCAGATCAGGACAAAATACTGCATATTCATCTAAGCCTGCCGGGTAGTTCCCTCCCTGATCAACAAAGTTTGTGATTTGTCCGCCAAGAAGACTACAATCTAACGGTGAGCTTTGATTATAAGTTTCTCCATCATAAATTGACATCTGGCCGAAGCTCATAAATGTCAATAAACTGGATGCTAATAAAAGTTGTAGCTTTTTCATCATTATTTATTTTTTGCTGCGTAAGCCAAACGTAATCTGTACAATGATTCTGCTTTAATCACTGTATTTTTACCTTCAACAGAAAAATACTGAGCTTCGTTTTCTTTCAGAGTAATCCCGTAATCAACATACGTCGGATTTTCTTTGCTTAAACCTTTTAGTTCACCTGTAAAAACAACACCTGCTTTTTCCGGAGTAACTGTAACGGTTGTAAGCGCATTGTTCAGGCAAAACTGATCAAAAGTTTCTTTATTTTCTACTTTAACTGTCTTATTTTTCACGGTTTGTGAATATCCACTCACACTCACCGTCAAGCCTAAAACTAGAATAAGGGTTAATTTCATAGCGTTTAATTTGATAACAAGACCACACAAACTTCATTAAAGTTGCACGGACGTTCAAAACTAATGAAAAAAAAATGGCGGTGAAAGTGATTTTATAAAGTAGTTTTGCGGTGTCATATTTATATCAATGGAGATTCAACAATTACAAGCAATTGCCAGTCAGGTACGTAGAGATATAGTTCGAATGGTTTCGGGCGCAAACTCGGGCCACCCGGGAGGTTCTTTGGGCTGTGCAGATTTTTTAACTGTTCTGTATTTTGAACAAATGAAACATAACCCGGATTCATTTTCTATGAATGCCATTAACGAAGATGTTTTTTATCTTTCAAACGGACATATTTCTCCGGTTTGGTACAGTGTTCTTGCTCGCTCCGGGTATTTCAGCACAGAAGAATTAGGAACTTTCAGAAAATTAAACAGCCGTTTGCAGGGACATCCTTCTACGGATAAAAAAATTCCCGGGGTTAGAATGGCTTCCGGTTCTTTAGGGCAGGGATTATCCAATGCACTTGGAACTTGTCAAACAAAGAAACTGAACAATGATCCTTCGATTGTTTATACACTTCACGGCGATGGAGAATTACAGGAAGGTCAGATTTGGGAAGCTGCAATGTACGCCGCGGCTAACAAAGTTGACAATATAATAGCAACTATTGACTATAACGGTCGCCAGATTGACGGAGACGTTGATGACGTTTTACCCCTTGGAGATCTTGCCGGAAAATGGAGAGCATTTGGCTGGGAAGTATTGGAAATGGACGGACATAATATTGAAGAAATCAGAAACACGCTGCAAAAAGCTAAATCGATGACTTGTAACCAAAAGCCTATTGTTATCATTATGAAAACAGAAATGGGGCAGGGAGTTGACTATATGGTTGGTTCACACAAGTGGCATGGTGTTGCACCGAATGAAGAACAACTTCAGCAGGCATTGCTTCAATTGCACGAAACTTTAGGCGATTAC
>CBFGMW010000172.1:0-5846 GCA_965649925.1 uncultured Fluviicola sp. | reverse complement strand
CTGGCAATTGACGGAGCATTCGAAGGACAAACCATCGTAGTCATTCAATTATATACCGGTGAGAACTTCGATTTCGAGAAACCGCGTTTGGCTTTAAAGGAAAAAGGATTTTCAGTTTACCGATACAGCAATCAACCGCCAAGTGCCGAAGAATTGAAAAAGTCGTTGGATAAAGCCTGCCAGTTTTGGTTGATTTCCGATCAGGTACAGCACCTGACAGACGAACACGCCAAAGTCATCAAAGACTTTTATGAAACCGGAAAAGGAGTTTATTTGTGGGGCGATAATGATCCGTACCACGCTGATGCCGATTTCATAGCTCAAAAACTTCTGGGCGCTTCCATGAGCGGTTATTACATGGGAAATCAAACCGTGACATTCAAAACCGACAGCGTAGCTTCGGGAATGCGCAAAGATCATTTGATCACCACAGGCCTGGAAAACGTTTTTGAAGGAATTACCATTTCTCAAATCCATGATCCGAATCAAATGCTAACGCCATTAATCTGGAGCACAGACGGAAACGTTGTTACAGCAGTACTTGACGATCAGCAGCACAGATTGATTATCGATGGTGGATTTACACGTCTTTACTGTAATTGGGATACAGCAGGAACAGGAAGATATGTTAAAAATGCCGCTGCATGGCTTGTGAATGTTGAAAAATTCTGCGATTCTGTTGTCAGCGACAACATTAAAACAGAAAAGTAATTTTTATCGACTAAAAAAGTAATTTAATCTATGGAAATCAGCTATTTACAGAATATTCAGCAAGCAGAACAAAACGTTCAAAAAAGTACTGCAAATATTCATCTAGCGTTTTTACTTGCTTTGAATAGCTTACATTCGTTTCAGGGTTCATTCCCGCTAAAAAATTAAACCTCACTGTTTTCAGTCATGCTTTACAAGACTGAAAGTTCTCCGGGGTAACATTTAAAGCGAAACATTAGAGAATGTTCAATTACTCATCAGTTTTCGCTTTTGTGTGAAGAGGTGGTCGACGAAAGTCCGACCACTTTTTTTTATGTCAGCCTTCGATACATCTCCTTTTGCTCTTCCCGTCAAACTGTTCCGATAACTATCGGAAGTCAGCCTCTGGTGGATGTATCGAAGTTGGCGGGGAGAAAAGTATTACTTCAAAACAATAAAATCACCCTGAACACGCTGCTTGTTCCCGTTACCATAAACCACATCCAATCGATATACATAGGTGCCTTCCTTTAATTTCGATGCATCAAACATTGGTTCCAGCTCATGAGAATCATGCAAAACTTCACCCCAACGGTCGAACACCATAAAATGTGCTTCGCTAAAAGGACAATTATTTTGTACAACCAGTTTAAAATCCATTCCTGCCTGATCGCAATGCATCGAGACATTATTAGGAATGTAAATCGTACAGGAATCTGTTTGGGAAAAAGCTCCGAACGGAAAGAAAAACAGTAATAAAAAGCAGATCTTAAATCTCATAATTACACAACGGTCAATTGAGCGATTGGTTGTCCGTTTTTACTAAGTACATAAAGCCAATCGTTCAATCAAAAGAATTCACTTTCTTTGAAAAAAAATTCACATGAAACTTCTTCCTTTCGTTCTTGCTGCGTTGCTTTTCCCCGGTTCGGTATTCGCACAGAATACTCACCAGGATTCTCTTCGCGGCGGCTATGGCCCTTCACGAGATTGGTGGGATGTTTCGCACTATGACTTAAGCGTAGATTTCGATATTGACAAGAAGGAAATTTCAGGATGCAACAAGATCAGCTTGTCGTACTACGACAACATAGAAAGTAAGGCGGTCACTGCGAAACGAAAACTGCAAATTGATCTGCAGGAACCGATGAAACTCGACAGTGCTTATTTCGGCAATTTCAGGATAAAAGCTGCGGACATAGTGAAAGATGGGAACGCTTACTTCATCTCGCTTCCTGATCTGGGCCGCGAAAATGCACTGAGCATTTATTTCCACGGCTCACCGAAAGTTGCCAAAAAAGCTCCGTGGGACGGAGGAATTATCTGGGCACAGGACCAAAACAAAAATCCATGGGTAACCATTGCCTGTCAGGGATTAGGAGCAAGCTGCTGGTATCCGTGTAAAGATTCTCAATACGACGAACCTGATTCTGCATCGATGCATTTTACCTGTCCTGAAAACCTGGTGTGTGTCAGCAACGGGTTGTTTGCAGTAAAAACCATTCAAAACAACACAGCAACCTACAGCTGGAAGGTCGTAAATCCGATCAACAGTTATTGTATTATTCCATATATCGGAGACTACGTCAATATCCACGAACATTTTCAGGGCGAAAAAGGCCACCTGGAAGTTGACTACTGGGTCATTCGCGGAAACGAAGAAAAAGCGAAAAAACAATTCATGGATGCGCCAAGAACTTTAGAAGCATTGGAATACTGGTTCGGTCCGTATCCGTTCTATGAAGACGGTTACAAACTGGTTCAGGCGCCGCATCTGGGAATGGAACACCAAAGTGCCGTTGCTTATGGAAACGGATTTCAGAATGGTTACCTGGGAACTGATTTAAGCGGAACCGGGATCGGGCTGAAATGGGATTTCATTATTGTTCACGAAAGCGGGCACGAATGGTTTGGAAACAATGTAACATCAAAAGACATTGCAGATATGTGGATCCATGAAGGATTCACCAACTATTCAGAAGTGCTTTTCACTGATTACTGGTTCGGAACAGAGGCCGGCAATGCGTATGCTGTTGGCTTGCGAAAAAACGTTCAGAATGACATTCCGATTATCGGGCCTTACGGTGTAAACAAAGAAGGCAGCGGCGATATGTATTACAAAGGTTCCAACATGATTCATACCATTCGACAGGTAGTTAACAACGACAGCTTATTCCGGGATGTATTGCGAGACATCAACGAAACTTTTTGGCATCAGACAGTAACTACAGAACAAATAGAAACGTTCATGAGCAGTATGCTGAATATTGATTTACAACCTGTCTTCGATCAATACCTGCGCACCACTCAAATTCCGACTTTAGAACTGGTTTACAAAAAGGGAAAAGTAAAGTACCGCTGGACTAATTGTGTCAAATCGTTTAACATGCCTGTTGTGTTGGGAGAAACGCGTTTAATGCCAACCCGGAAATGGAAAAGCATTCCGCTTATTGGCTCAGTTATGCCGGTTCCGAATGAACAATTCTACATCAATTACAAAGTAAAAATGGCAAAGAGCTTTCGTGAGAACTCCGAAAACTTTGCGGGTTTTTATGTGGATCGTATTCAGAGTATCACGCAGCCGAATAGTAAATAGAGACCGACGACGCTTGCTCCAGGACGGAAGTGTATTGCACAGCGTTAGCGAGCACAAAATTTGCGCATTCGCGGCAAAATAATATCCGCGAATTCACGAATTAGCTTCGTTAACACTTCGCAAAACCATACTGAAAGAGCTATTGGCTGATAACTTTCCGCGAACTCGTTTCTTTGCGCCTTCGCTGTAGCTTGTGCCATCGCTAAAGCTAAGGCGGCATGCGATCAGTGTAAGCTTTGCGGTTCATAAATTAAGAATCTCTAAGGTAATAACCGCTAACCTGCCTGTCGGCAGACAGGGAAAGAAGAGCGCAGAGGTTTGGTTCGCCAGCGGACTTTTGTTTGTTGTCATTTTGTCATTGCTGCAGGGCAACTTACACGAAATGCTCCAAAATCCTGTTTCTGCCCTCCGATTCTTTATCATTCTTATGATAGAGCTCTACAAAGATTATTTTTTCTTCCAGAGGAAAGTGGGCATATATTAAACGAAAACCGGAATTCACTCCTTTTCCTTTTAGCGATTTGCATGCAATTTTCTTCACCTTAACGATACATGTTTCAATTCCCAAATCATTTATTCGAAAACTAAACGGCGGCCGTTCATCAGGAAATGCTTCCAGCACTTTCTTAACAACATCCAGATCCTCATTCAATGTCCTATATTTCTTTAACAGGGTTTTCAGGTCCTTTTTAAATTCGGATAACTCATCAAAGATCATAACTCATCGATTTCATCTCCGTAATTTCTCACAGAAAAAGGTGCTTCTCTGTAAAACGCTAATTCGTAATTTATTTCCTCACCTTCTTTTGAAGCAATCCATGGTAAATCCTTATGGGAATAGTTACTTATTGCAGAAGCCGACCAATCGCTCATCTGCTCAATCACATGATCGATAACTTCTTTCTCGCTGGCCTTCAACTTAGTTAAATCAGCCTTCTCCAATGGTAAATAACGTGTTTGAGGATAATTGTGGTATTGCGTTTTTACTCTTTGAAGCTGACCATTCTCCATCATTTGCTGAATGATTGCATCTAATTTTTGGGGCACAGGCCCATAAGGCAATTTGCGATATTTTGCCCCTGTTAAATGCTCTTCGTATAATTCGTAATAATTAAAATCTGAGAAATAAAGTAGTTTATATAGAACCGTTTCACCCACATTTGGCTTACCCGCACAATGTTCAAGAATGTACAATAACACATTTTTAAACTTATTAATTTGAAATTCAGGAATGGAAATTCGTTCGTTCAATTCTGCTGTATTTTCTTCGTCCGGAGATTCCCATTTTTTCAGCGTTGAAAAACTCTCCGACATAAACTCGTCCAATGAAAAACCCAAAACCATCGACATCTTTTGCAATTCAATGATGTCAACATTTCTCTTTCCTAACTCAATTTGAGTTAAAGAAGATCGGGAAATTTGTAGTTTTTTAGCAAGATTTTCCTGTGATAATCCTTTGATTTTTCGCAACATGGATATTCTCAATCCAATCTCAGTTTGTGACAAGCTAAAGTTCATATACTTTGTTTGCTATCAAAATTAAGGATAGTTAGATAATAAAACAAATGATTGTTCAATAATCCAACATCTGAAGTTTACAATTCATAATTCCGGGAAATACTTCACTGATCGCGAATCATAAATGCTAAATATCAGCTAGCTGATAACTCTCTCCGCGAACTCTTTTCTGTCTTCCCCCTTTGGAGGGGGACCGAGGGGGAGGGCAACATGTTTTGGACCTTTAAGCAATGTAATCAATAAAACGTAAGTTATTAAACTCAGAACATTCTCCTTCGGGTTATGATCAGAAAGCCCTCCCCCTTAATCCCCCTCCAAAGGGGGAGAACCTAATCCTCATACATTCCTCTTCTCGCACTGAGTTCGGTCATCGAGCGCCTGCCTGATCGGCTGACAGGGAGTCGAGATGCCGAAGTGTCATCTTTCCTCTTCCCGCTTTCCTCTTAAACAAATTTGTTAATTACTTCTCAAAACCGTCTTCAAACCCAAAGCTTCAAATTGATACTTTTGTAGCAAATAAACAGAATGATAACGCTTGATCCGAAAGAACTTCCGATACCGAAATTACACGGTATTTTGCTTGGAGCCATAGGTCCCCGACCAATTGCTTTCGCGTCAACCGTAGACGAAAACGGGGTGAATAACCTTTCGCCATTCAGTTTCTTCAATGTCTTTTCTGCTGCTCCGCCGGTTTTGATTTTTTCTCCTGCACGGAACGGAAGAACTAACACAACCAAAGACACTTATAACAATGTGAAAAACATTCCCGAAGTGGTTATTAACATTGTGAACTACGATATTCTTCACCAAATGAGCCTGAGCAGTTCGCCCTACCCTTCAGATGTGGACGAGTTTGTAAAATCAGGATTAACTCCCGTTCCATCAGATACCATTCGGCCGATGCGGGTGAAAGAAGCGCCGGTCCAGTTTGAATGTAAAGTCACCCAGGTAATAGAATTGGGTACGGAAGGCGGTGCCGGAAACCTGGTAATTTGTGAAGTAACTAAAATTCATATTCACGAAGAAGTTTTAACCGAAGAAG
>CBFGMW010000171.1:0-5864 GCA_965649925.1 uncultured Fluviicola sp. | reverse complement strand
TTCCGGAGTAACTTTCAAAATGGCATCGATGTCTTCTTTGAAGCCCATGTTCAGCATTTCGTCAGCTTCGTCAAGTACAACTGTATCAACAGTTAATAAGTTGATTGCTTTACGATTGATCAAATCGACCAAACGACCCGGAGTAGCTACAACGATAGTTGCGCCGCGCTTAATATCACTCATTTGCTTACGAATGTCAGTACCACCGTAAACGGCTACTACTTTAATTTGAGGATCAAACTGAGCAAATGCTTCTAAGTCTTTTGAGATTTGTAAACACAATTCACGCGTTGGAGCGATTACAAGGCCTTGTGTTTGAGTTGGCCGGTCGGTAACTTTGTGTACCAGTGGTAAGCCGAATGCGGCTGTTTTCCCTGTCCCTGTCTGTGCGAGTCCGACAAAATCGCTTTCTAATTGTAACAAGTGCGGAATGGCACTTTGTTGGATCGGAGTTGGTTCTGCAAAACCCAGTGCTTCTATCGACTGCAGAACCTCAACTCGTAACCCGAGTTCTTTAAAGGTCATAAAATAAATCTAAAATTTGGCGCAAAGCTACGACCTTTTTTTTGATGTATGTTAATAAAGTTGCAAGTAATTGTTAATTAATAAGATAAACCACTGATAATGATGAGAGACAGTATAAATTTCTTTCTACTGTGGATCAACGTAAAGACCATATTTCGTGATTTTCTTAAACGCAGGTATCTTAATCAGCTTCGGCATGGTAAGAACACCATCACCAATTGATTTTTTCAACGCTTTATAGTCGTTTAGTGACATATTGATCATTTCATAGTCAATCGGGAAGCCTTCTAATTCGAAAGTCAACAATTTTCTCAAGATCGGTTGATCAGGATGAGCACCTAAAAGAGAATCTTGAAATACAGAAGTAAGCTCCAGTTGATCGCGGTACTCCATCTGACTTCTCAGTGTATCAGGGTGTGTTTCTGTGAGCCCGGCATCTGCTTTTTTCAGAAGTTTTCCATCGAGAATATCCATTAAATCCAGGAACAAAACCACCCGAGATCCGTCAATTTTACATACTTCCGCATCAAAATTCACATCCCCATGATTACTGAAATGAATTTGATCTCCAACCATCGGGTCATCGAAAAACTTTCGCTGTGACTCAGCATACTCAATAGACTGTTGTTCGTATTTGTGTTCGGTGTATAACTGGTTGAAATAAACTCCAAGTGCAATAACACCAATCAGGATAGGTAACGACCAGGCATACCATTTTCCTTTTACTTTGATTTGTTCCGGATCAATGAGTTTCATTAAGCTTGGCGGAACATGATACAGCTCTTTGTTCATAACCAAATCATAACGTTTTCCCATTGGAAAGACCGGAATCCAGAAAATATGGAAATAAGATTGTGCAACCTGGATTGTTGCGTTTGGAAATTGTTCTAGTTCAGGCAGGTTTAATTCCTGAAATGCAAATGATTTAAGTCTGATGCGGTTCCAGCCGAATACGATTCTCATGGGTAATAGATTTTGGTGGGTATAAAACTAGGAAACTTTTAGTTCAATAGGTTCTGAAAACCCGAATTATTAACGGTTTTTTTTATGGTAGTATCCTGGATTCTGATTTTAAGATCATTACAGGAAAAACCAGAGAAGTATTAAATTAAAAAACGCAAAGACAAAAAGTGCGCAAAGATTGTTTGGTAACGAATCTGTTAAACCCATATTTTGGCTCAAGCAACAAGCTAGCTTGTAATCATTTAACACCAACATCTTTGCGATCTTCCTTCTTTGCGGTTCACTGAGATGAAGTATTCATTAGCGCTAAAACTGCCTTACGAAAATATCTTATGAAGCTAATAATCAATTTAGAACGAGGGACATCCAATAGTTCTGTAAACAGTTTTCTTTTTCTCGGGAACAACCATTGGCTCCAGGCTTTTTCCATAGATTACGTTTGGTGCATATTTCGCAGGTTTATGGGCCGGATCGGGCACTTTCGGATCTTCCGGGTAAATAGCAACCGAATCGGATACCGGTTTTACAGGCTCTACTGTTTGTCCGTATGAAGGTTTCACTGAAAAACCAAGAAACGACAATACCATCATGGCGTAAAAGCCTGGTTTGCTCGTCCATTTCATTTTTCGCTGGCCGGGAAGCTGGTCCGAGGTAAAAATCCCACACGTATCTTTGGTGATAACAGCTTCTATTTCTGCAGTTGTTTTGCCGCGGAAATCGACAATTGTTTTGGTACACGATTTACAGAAATGATTGCAGCCGTTTGTTTCCTTTGTTCTCGCTGTTGGCACAAACGGACAAGGATTACCGACGTGTAAATTGGAATGAGTTGATGGATTCATGGATTGATCTTAAAAATGTGGATTTGAAATACTAACAAAACCTATTCGCTTTTTGCTGACCACAGGAATGCTTACCGGCATTGCAGCAACAATAGCAGTTTCTTCGATGGAATGTTTTTTCAAATCGGCAGGAACAATAACCGGATCTGTGGGATATATACTCGTTTCTGACTTTGGGTCAGAAACCGATTCCGTTTGAATGGTTGTTTGGGTAAAGGATATACTTCCTGAAAACAAGAAGCCAAGGAGCATGAAAGCTTTCAAATTTCTATTCCCGAATACAAATCTCGAATTTTTCATTTTGGTGATGATTTTGGTTGTTGTAAACATAGTTAATCAAAATAAACTGAGAAGTCGAAAATGAACAAATCAGCAGTCTTAACTATCATTTTGGTTAATGTTTCAGTTATTCGCGTGGAAAACGTGGAAAAGGAGATTACCTCTAAAAGATACAACTTAAACTCTATTAAAACACTACTATAAATATCTGTTTCCCAAGTTATATAGCCGTAGATTTACCAGGTTCAGTTCTTGTCCAAATCCGGATGATGAATATGAACCGTTCAGATATGAAAACAGTACAAATGGATATTAACGGGGCAAGAAAAATTTCTGCTCTTCAGGAAGAATTCAAAACAGCATGCACCAATCTGAAACTGTGTTTCTACGGAAAGCCGAATACAGATAACGGTCCGCATTCAGAAACAATTGTAACCCAGGAAAGTACTTCATTGTCTGATTGCAGAAACAGTCATAACGACGGAACTATTACCATTACGCCTCAAATGACCATTGAAAACCTGGAAGCCAATTTCAGAGATGTTTATGGCTTGAAAATGGAAGTTTTCAGAAAATCAGGTAAAGAATGGATCAGAACAAAATACATTACAAAATTGTCGCTGGAGGAACAAAACCAGTTGGATTAAGATCCATAATTATTAATTGACAAATTTGGCAGTGTTCGCCTGGCAGATATAAAACATTCCTCTTTTTCTTCATACAAACGTAAAGCGTCTGTGGCGGCGGATTGCCTTTGCATTGCGTTCATGAATCTTATCATAATTGGGAACAACTCGTTTCCAACCTTTCAAAAGTGCCGGTGTCTAAGTTTCGAAAACTGGCACAAATGAAATCATACCTCACAATAACCTTCTTTCCTTTTTCCGGCTTTGTTTGTCGGGCACAAAATTGGGGAACGAATACGTTTAGCCAGTTTACCAACGAAGCAAATGATGTTGAACTCAACACAATAACCAGGAAGCGTAAATTACCGGGTACATTACGGGAGAAACCGCCTGAATCATGTTATGCTATTTTCAGAGCAACTTTTCTCTCAGGCCAATTTTAATTCTTTACATCCTAATAGATATTGGTATTGCATCCTTCACAAAAACATTCGATTTCCATACAATTTGAACCCGATCCGTGGAATTTAAACATACATTTCTCATGAATATTCATTTGTCAATCCATTTTTTTGATTTCTGCGTATCTTGTGAGAGTAAAGTACTAATTGGAACCTTGGTTTGACATCACTACAAATCTTTAGTAAACAATCTCACGCTGCCTTGCGAATTGCAATGTGCTTTGCCGTATTTTTTTTTTCAGTTAATTCCTTCTCCCAAAACTGGGGAGTAAACACATATAGCCAAACTGCTAATGAAGCGGCAGACGTTGAAGTAACAAGTACGGGCGAAAGTTATATTGCAGGATATTTCTCCGGACAAACTTCTTTCGGGCAGTTCTACTCTTTTTCAGCCAGCCAGGGAAGTACAGATATTTATGTGACTAAATACGCCGCAAACGGTTCTATTATCTGGTTAAAGGATTTTGGCGGAACCGGAATGGATAAAGCTGTTGATGTTGCTATTGGGCCGGACCAAAACATTGTTGTTACGGGTTCATTTTTTGGAACAGTAACGTTTGGATCCACCACTCTGACATCGAACGCCAATTCCAAAGATATTTTCGTGATAAAAATGGATCCTGCCGGAAATGTTCTCTGGGCAAGGAAAGAAGGCGGTGCAATGGCTGAAAACAGTTATAAAGTTACCATAGACAATCAAAACAACATTATTCTTACCGGCGAGTTCCAGGGAAATGCAACGTTGGGAAGCGGTACCTTCAATAGTCTTATCAATCCTTCAACCGGGGATTCGTCGTTTGATATTTTTGTTCAGAAATACGATGCCGCAGGAGTTCCGCTCTGGACAAAATGCGGATTTGCGGATTATGAAGATCGCGGACTTTCAGTTGACGTAGATAATGCCAACAATATCTTTTTAACCGGTCAGTTTTCCGATACACTACTTTTTGCCGGAAATACTTATACCAACAATAGTTTCAATGTTGGATATTTATGTAAAATGGATCCTGCCGGGCAGATCCAGTTCTTCAATATGCTGAAAGCCGGCTTAACTGTTCCGTATGACGTTGAAGTAAACCAAAACAATGAACCGGTTATTATTGGTGATTTCCTCGGGAATTTAAATTACTATCATCAAAATGGTACAACCCTTATTCAAAACCCGTACGACCAGCAAATTTTCACTATAAAAACCGGAAATACCGGAAATCATATCTGGAACAATACCCTTGGTTCTGCAAACACCTTGTCGGCTCGCTCTATTGCTATTGATCAGAATAACTCGTCGTTTATTACCGGGTATTTTGAATGTGATTTGTCTCAGTTACAGGATACAACCGAGAATTTGTTTAGTTCCGTTGGGTTCCGGGATCCTTATCTGATGAAAATCGATAACAGCGGAAACCGGGCCTCAGTAAAACAGTTCGGAAGTCAGTTGAATGATGAAGGAAGAGGAGTGGCAACTTACCAGGCAGACAAACCAATAGTTTGCGGAAGCTACACTTACGATCTGAACTTTCAGACAGGCGGACCAGTGACATTGGGAAACAACACCTACTCCTTCAATCCGTTTTTCGGAGGTGAGCCTTATCATATTTTCCTTGTTGGCGACCAGAGTATCAATTCGTTCTTAGTGAATCATGTTCATTCCAATTACAACGATTACAACTTTTTTGAAGGCCCCGGAACAGATTCGCTGGTTGGTTATCTGACTGCTTTCGAAATTGCAGATTATGTTACAGTTGTAAATGACACGGTACATTTCTGTTTAGAAGCTGATCTTAATTATGATCCGCTGACATACGATCACATGGGGCCAACATATACCTATCAATGGTATGACGGTTCAACATACCCTTCAAATACTATTTCGGCCACAGGAGATTACTGGGTAAGAGCAGAACGCTCCGACGACTGTGAATTTGATATTGATACCATTCACGGAATCCTGGAACCGCCGCCATCAATGCCTTTACTTACAGATGATCACGGAATTAACGTGCTGCATCCGGGACCAGATTACCTGGATTATCATTTCTGTGCTCCTGAAGATGTTGAAATCACATTTTCTAACCTCGATCCGGGAAGTACAATAACAATAACCGGTGAAACACAGTCGTTTACTGGACCTGGCCCGCATGTAATAAATTCAGAATTACAATACAGTG
>CBFGMW010000170.1:0-5910 GCA_965649925.1 uncultured Fluviicola sp. | reverse complement strand
CAAGCGTTTTTGCGTCAGTAACTTCACCGATGAACTGAAAATCGCAGTTTTCTTCTATCAGATTTTTTATACCTCTTCTGACAATAAATGCGGTATCTGCTATGACTATTTTGATCGTCCCCAAAACTCTTAAATTTGTTTAGACTAATTCTAAACAACAAAAGTATTCCTTCTCAGGTTAGTCACTATACCCTGATTTAGGTATTTCCAATTTTATGCTTTCTCAATTTGTTAATCTCTTAACGCAAACTTATCGGCCTGTAAACAATTGTTGATTTCAACCGGAATTCAAACGAAACTAAATACATCAGAATCATCTGGTTGGATTATGGTTCACTTATTACCTGCAATCAAAAGCTTAATTATTGCTTCATCCCGGCTTTATATCCAACCAAGATGCATTCATCAACTTTGTACCGAATAAGAACGAATGAAAAAAACATTGCTTTTGGTTTTCGGTGCTTTCGTACTTGTAATTGGTCTTTTTGCCCTTTTCAGTTATACGATCACGCAAAAACTACACAACAATCATCTCCAGCTTCTCCAAATAGATCAGATTGCGGAAACCTTGCAAAAACACAAGGAACAATTGCTCGATTATGCACAGCAAAGCAGTTTATTTGATTCGGTTGCGTGCAAACCTCAGGATTACGCATTACAGTCTTCCCGTTTTTACTTTAATTTCCAGAAGAACTGTGCCCTGCATTTCGCTCCCGGAAATGACTTGTTTCAGAAAATCCGTACAATGAAAAAAAATGAAACATCACTGTACGAAACCGTTCAGCAGCTTGGTTTCAAAGAATTCGGCGTACTGGGAGAAATGCGTAAATCCATTCATTACGTAGAAAACAATGTACCACAATTAGAGAAAAGTGTTCTGGAACTTCGCAGACATGAAAAAGATTATTTCATGCGTTTAGACGATTCTTATGCTTTAAAACATGCAGCTGTATTCGAGAAACTAATTGCTAAGAATCCGAACAATAAAGAACTTCGCTATTACAACAGTAACTTTGTTGATGCGCAGCTTTTACTTGGATTGTTATACGGAAATCCGGAGTCGCATTTTGAACATCTGATCGGTTCAACCGAATCGCTTCAGGCTGAAATACGGGCAAACAGAAGCAAACTTCTTCAGCAGAACTCGCTGATCTCAAGTAATTACCTTAAAATACAGCTCGTAGCTTCCGGAATCATTATTTTCCTGATTATTCTCATTGCTTTTTGGTGTATTCGCAGGCTGGCAGGACAAGTTCAGACACTGCAAAACGCAATGACCAGTTTCATTTCTTCCAATTACAAAGAGCGACCGGTAGAATTCTTACTTCCCAAAAACGAATTGGGAATCTTAACCAAACGTTTTTATCAGCTGGCCAGAAAGATTCAGCACGAGGTGATTTACCTGGAAGAACGGGTTCAAAACAGAACAAAATCATTACGAAATAAAAATGAACTCCTGGAGCAGCAGCATACAGAAATTGTTGAAAGTTTGAACTATGCCCAAAATCTTCAGAAATCGTTATTGGTTTCTCAGCGAAAAATCGGGCAGCAGTTTCAGGAAGCTTATGTTCATTATGCTCCGAAAAACCTGGTTGGGGGTGATTTTTACTGGATGAAAGAATTCAAACGCGGGAATTCTGAGTTTGTATTGTTCGCTCTTGCAGATTGTACCGGACATGGAGTTCCCGGTGCATTAATAAGTGTTTTAGGAATGAATACGCTGGATGAATTGTATTCGAACGGACTAAATAATCCGGCAAACCTGCTCAATCAATTACGTTCTATCATTAGCCGGCGATTCAATACAGAAACCGAACAGCGACTTGACGGAATGGATATCAGTATTTTCCTGCTCAATAAACGCACAGGAAAACTCACTTTCTCAGGCGCGCAAATGCCGTTATGGATTATCAAAAACCAATCGATTATTGAACTGAAAGGACAACGCTCTCCAATCGGGTTGACTTACGGAAGAGTTGAACCATTTTACAACCAGGTTATTCAGCTGGATGCAAATGACAAGATTCTTTTATTCACAGATGGTTTGACAGATCAGTTCGGAGCGAAGAATCAGAAAAAATGGGGCAAGAAGGGTTTACGAATTTGCCTTCTTGAAAACAGCAAGCTTTCATCATCGGCTATTTTTCACAGTATAGTCGATAATTACGAAAACTGGAAAAAAGACAACGATCAAACCGACGATTGTGCTATGCTCCTGTTTGAATTTCAGCATGAACTGAGCATTGAAAATAGTGAAGCTTATACCGGAAATGAAATTCCCGACGAGAAAATCATTCTCAGCATTGCTCAATAGGGTTTACGAGATTAACAAACTGTCAGCCATGACTAACAATTTCCCTTTGCAATCTTCTTTCTCCGCGGTTCTTTCCTAACAGTTTTCTTTAAAGTAAACCGCAAAGAAGAGCCCCAGTTAGCTGCTGAAAAGAAATCTATAATTGAATAAAATCTACACTTAAAAGTTCCTGGATGTAGCGCAGTATCTTTCTTTCAACCGGTTCTACGAGGCTCAGTGAAATACCGCGTTTTCCTGCTCTGGCTGTTCTTCCGCTTCTGTGGGTATAATAATCCGGATCATCCGGCAATTGATAATGCACTACAAAAGCCAGATCGGGAAAATCCATTCCGCGGGCAGCAATGTCGGAAGCTACCAAATATTGTGTTTGTTCGTTCAGGAACATGCGTATGGCTTTTTCTCTTTCCTTCGGGAACATTTCGCCATAAATTTCAGTGACTTTCAACTCGTGAGTACGCAGAAATTTAGCTACGTATTCCACATCGCCCTTTGTTCTGCAAAAAACAATTCCACGGGCTTTTTTCATCGATCCCAAAAACTCCAGCAAAAGCATGGTCTTATCATCCTTTGTGCATTCGAGGTATTGATGCTCAATACGCGGATTCATGACATTCTGTGTCTTGATAATCGCTTGCGGGGCCTCTTTATCCATCGTTTCCTTGATCCACTTTGTCAGTTCACCATGAATAGTTGCCGAAAACAGCCATTTTTTATGAAAATCGTTCGTATAGGCCAGAATTTTGTCGATTTCTTTCATGAACCCTTTTGCATACAATTCATCGGCTTCATCCATCACGATAGTTTTTACTCTGCGAAGTGAAAGCGCGCCCATTTTGAGCAGTTCAAGCAAACGTCCGGGCGTTGCCACAATAATATGAGTTGGGCGCTGTAATCGCCGTTTTTGTTCTTCCAGACCTTCTCCTTTTACTAAACTATCCAGGAATATCTTATCCAAATGTTTAGAAAGTTTGAAAATTGTTTTAGCAGTTTGAATCACTAATTCACGCGTAGGAACCAAAATAACTGCCTGAACATCTTTGTCTTTCGGATCAATTCTTTGCAATAAAGGTACTCCGTAAGCAATTGTTTTACCTGAACCGGTATGTGATTGTCCAACGTAATCCTGGTGTTTCTCCAACAGATATTTCCACGCATGTTTTTGAATCGGAGTTTCATTTTCGAATCCCAACTCGATCAAGCGCTTTTTTATTCCGGGAAGTATATTGAAATCTTGAACCATGGCGTAAAATTACGAATTACGGAGTGACGAGTATCTAATGTCGCGTGTCAAATATCAAATAACTTGTAACTCTTCAGTTTACGCTTGATATTAACTCTTGAGTTTCTCCATTTTCTTCTGACACTCTTTGATTTCATACTGAATGCTCTGTTCAAGTTTTTTCTGATCGCGATTTCCCAATTCTTCCGAATAAGCCCGCAAATCAACAAACCAGGCTATCGCTTCTTCGTAATGCGCCATTTTGAGCTTTTTAATTGCCGGATTCTTTTTATCTGTCAAAGAATATATTTTGAGTACTACCGAACTGAAAACAGCAATTTCAGGAGCTTTCGAAAATGTAAGCTGGCTTTTCAATTCGGCGAATCGTCGGTCTTTATCTGACATCGCATATCGTTCATCTATCAAAACGTTCACCGTAGAATCTCGCTGATTGGGGAATTGTTTCTCACGCCATCTGAATTCTTTGAATGTTTTTTTAGTTGTTGACAATTGATAAACCGGGTCAGCAGACAAATGCGACAGGTTAAAATCGTTTTCATCTGTAAACAAATAGCTGTAATCGATTTTATCTAAGCTTTTTAGTGATTTACCGTCGCCCATTGCCCAGGTTACGTCAACATACATCCATTTGCCATCAATTGAAACAATATTCCAGGCATGATCAAAAAGTGATTCGTCGGGGGTAATAAAGAACATGCCGCCACTCGTGTAACCGTCAACACGCAGGCATTTTACTCCGAGACTATCACAGAGAAGTTTGAAATAATTGGAAAAATCGCCGCAAACTCCTTTTTTCTTGCTCAGCAGTTCATTGATATACAGTTCGCGTTTTACCTTTTTCTTTCGGATCTGTTTTGCCCTGCTGTAGTCGTACAAAAAATGACTAGCTATATAAGTATATGCAAAGTATGCTTTGTCCTGTTCGCTTACACAAACTTTTCTGGCAGTTTTCAGAATTAGTTTGATGTTCTGCGATCCTTTCGGGATTTTACGGGCTGCCGGGTTAAGAATGCACGTATCTATGGAAATATTATGAATTTTCATAGAACAAGCCTGCCCTATTCCGGAAGAATAAAAACTCAGAAAAATCATCAATAGAATAAGTGTTTTAATCATTTCTTACAGATCGGATAACAGCACGATGAGTGGTTGTATCTTCAACAGGAACAGGTTCTGAATTCCAAACCAATCCTTGTTTTTTCTTTTTTGAATCAACTGTTCGTTCAAAAACAAAATGAAGTTTTTCCTCCGGATTCACAATATGCAGCCCTTCTTCATCCGTATAAACGCTTCGTTTCTTCAAATCTTCACCGTTCTTCTGGAAATCCAGGTAATTGGCATCTCGGCTCGTTATCACAGGTTTTCCAAACCCAAACTTCGTAGTGACGACCAAACTTCTGGGAAGGCTCTCTTTCTCTTTCTCTTTTGCTTTTTCCACGGTCACAGGATTCTTTACAGGTTCACTCTCTTTCCCAGGTTCTTTCGAACTTTCTACAGGAGTTGTATCCATCGGGAGACTTATGATCTTTACTCCGCCGGGAACATTCTTCGTGTAAAATCTCGGTGCAAAAACAACAGGTTCTGCTGGCTCAGCAGTAATCGTTGAATCTACAACCGGTCCGCTCGGAATACTATCATTCACCAATGCAATTGGCGGGTGATTTTCAGCCGGAGAAGTTTTCTGGAACATTCCCGCTGCCCAAACTGCCACAACCGTTCCGATTATCACGGCCGAGTACATACCTAACATTTTGAACGTTTTGTAAAAATGGTAGCTTTTTCCGATCTGAACAATCTGTGCACGTTCCACCGAACGAATAGCGCTGGCTCGAATGAGATTGTGCAATTCGAATTCCATCTGTAATTCAGGATTCGATTGAAGTTCCTGTTCAAAAGCTATTCTGCCTTCTTCCGAAAGCTCATGCTGTAAATAGCGCTCTATGAGTTGATTCCAATTGTTTTCCATCACATGAACGTATTAGATTCATAAACAATTGATTCTTCAGCAAGTTTGTCTTTCAGCTTCTGAATACAGCGGTATTTTTGGGCTTTCGCTACTTTATCATTCCGAAGTCCGATCTTGCTTGCAATATCAACCATATTCAACCCCTTAGCATAAAAAAGCTGCAGCAGTTCTTTACACTGTTCGCCAATCTCGGATAATTTTTGTTCTATGCTTCGAATTTTAAATTCCTTAGCCATCCAATCATCGGCCACTTCGGGAACATCGTATTCAAGACTTTGGGTTCGTGCTCCCTGGATCTTCCTTGCTTCGTTCATCCAAAGCAATCGACAGGTGCTTTTTACAAAAAAGAAGGGCTCTACAGTTAACACAAAATCTTCCTGTTTTCTTTTT
>CBFGMW010000169.1:0-5917 GCA_965649925.1 uncultured Fluviicola sp. | reverse complement strand
ATACCAGCTCGATACGGATCTACAAGATTTCCCGGAAAACCCCTCATTGATCTGAAAGGAAAAACAATGATTCAACGGGTGGTTGAAGGTGTTGAAAAATCTGCTTTCATGACAGATCTAATGGTAGCAACCGATGACGAACGGATTTTCACGCATTTGCACACTATCGGTAAACCGGTTGTAATGACAGATTCTAACCATCCGAGCGGAACCGATCGTTGTGCCGAAGTGGTTTCCAGATCTTCAGAAAAGTATGATGTTGTGATCAATATCCAGGGCGATGAACCTTTGGTAGATGCACGACAACTGGATCAGTTATTGGCGGCTTTTGAAGATCCGGAGGTACAAATTGCTACAATTGCCAGTAGAAACATCTCTCAGAAAGACCTGGAGAATCCGAACAGGATTAAGGTAGTAGTTGCAAAAAATGGAAACGCCTTGTATTTTTCCCGCAGTGAAATTCCCAATGGAGTGAATGCAAAACACGATAAGCTTTCTGAATACCCTTTTATGCGCCATATCGGGCTATACGCTTATCGTTCGGAAATTCTTTTGGAACTGGCGAATCTGGAACCAACCGCATTGGAAAAAATCGAATCACTGGAACAATTGCGCTGGCTGTATCACGGTTATTCTATTCGCGTGGTAGAAACGGATATTGAAACCCCGAATATTGATGTTCCGGAAGACGTGGAAAAGGTGTTAGACAAACTTTAAAAAGAGGAAAAGCTAAAAGAGGCACTTCGACTCCGCTCAGTGTCCTCTACATGACGGATTTTAAAGAATTGAGAAAAGGTAACTGAGGCAGAGTCGACGTTCTTTTTACACCCCATTGTAACAAAATCCACTTCATAACAGTCTAACGACTAAACAAACAAAAACTTATGCAAAAATATTACGCTTTTTTCCTGCTGTTATTCAGCGGAACCACGTTCGCACAAACGATGAAATACACTGCTGATCTGGCAGCCTGTAAGAAAGACCAGGTAAGTGTGCAGCTCATTTGTAATCACAAAGGTTCAGATACTGCTTTCTTCAGTTTTCCAATGACCATTCCCGGAACTTATGCTGTTTTGGATTACGGTCGTTACATTTCCGGCTTAAAGGCATTTGATTCTGCCGGAAAGGCCCTAAAAGTGAAGAAGAAAGGGAACAATACTTTTACAATTGTTCCCGGAAAAGATGTCGCTAAGATTCAATATTTGATTGATGATTCCTGGGAAGAGAAAAACAAAAAAACAAAGATTTTTGAACCTGCAGGCACTGGTTTCGAGGCAAACAAGTTTTTCTATATCAACTCCGGTGGACTGTTCGGTTTCTTCGGTACAGAATGGAATGTGCCTTTTGAGATCACCTTCCGGAAACCAACAAATCTGAAAGGTTTCACCACGCTGAACCAAACAAAAGAAGAAGCCGGTCAACAACAGTTTTTGGCAAAAAGCTATCACGAACTAATCGATAATCCGATCTTGTTTACCAGCGAGAAAGAACAAACATTAGCCATCCAGGACACCAAAGTTTCCGTTGCATCGTATTACGCAGTAACTGATTCTTCCGGTTATTTCGTAAAGTTGAAAATTGATTCTGCCATGCATGCAATTGACCAGTATGTTGGAGGAAAATTACCGGTAAACAATTACGCATTCTTAAACTATGTGCAGGATTATCGTGATATCGGTGATTTGCTGATGAAAGGGAATTTAGGTCCGGGTGACTATATTAAAATCTTCCGCAGAATAGGCGGACAAGGATTCGGAGCTTTGGAACACGGGAATTCTTCTTCTTACTTTTTACCTGATTTCGGGAGGAACAGCTACACAGCAATGCTGTATGAAACTGCCATTCACGAGTTTATGCACATCTACACACCGCTAAGTTTGCATAGCCAGTATATCGGCGATTTCAATTACATCAAACCCATTATGTCGAAGCACTTGTGGCTTTACGAAGGTGTAACGGAATATTCTTCTGTCATGATTTCCATGCAGGGAAAGTTGGCAACTATTGAAGAAACTTTGAATAAGAACCTGAAAACAAAAATTGCCAGTTCTTATTCCTATCCCGACAGCATTCCGTTTACCAAAATGAGCGCAAATGTTTTTGATAAACCGTATATTGACTATTACGGACAAGTTTACGAACGCGGGGCCATTATGGCGATGTTGCTCGATATAGAAATTATGCGTTTGACAAACGGATCCAAAACGCTCAAATCTGTCATCTTCAGCTTAAGCAACAAGTACGGAAGCAATCGTTCATTTAACGAAGAAACATTCATTGATGAATTCGTTGCAGAAGTTCATCCGGATTTAAAACGATTCTTCTCTTTGTATGTTGAAGGAACAACACCATTAGCCATCGAGGAAGGTTTCAACGTGATTGGAATCAACTACAAAAAAGAGTTAAAAGGAATTGTACCAAAAGATATTCTTTCCGAAGAAGACAACAAAGTAAAAGCAAACAGAAATATCGTTGTAAACAATAAAATCACTGTTCAAAAAGCAGATAAGTCAAACTACGCAGGTATAATGGCCGGCGACAAAGTAGACTTAGACGAATTAGCGAACGCTTATAAAAACGAAGACGGCACTTATATTTCGGAAGGCACAATGATTACCATCAACGTGGAAAGAAAAGGAAAATCAGTTCCATTGACATTCCCGGCGAAATTTAAAGAAGGCGTGACGAAAAATATACTGGAAGTAAACCCGAAGATGACAGCAGAACAAGCGCGTTTGTTCAAATTGTGGTCTACAGGAAATATGTAATTCCAACCAATAAAATTCAGGAACGCTCGTCGCCCGGTTATCGGGATGGCGGGCGTTTTTTGTGCTTCCTGCTCATGTATTTAAAGCGCCTCTTATTTCCCGCGAATTCGCGAATTTATGCTCGCTAACGCTGCGCCTACGAAGTCCAAAGAGTGTAAAGTAAAGAACGCGAATCAGGGTTTCCCCCTTAGGAGGACGCTTCGACGAGGAGATCTTAAAAGCCTTTTGGTTGACTCCTGAAGCCTGATGCTATTAATACGTAGGTGTAGAAGAATCGTTCGTTTGCGAACCCGAAGTTTCACCGCTTGCCAATTTCTTCGGCTTTTTGTCTTTCGGGAAATATTTACGCTGACGCAAAATCACCATTGCAACACCAATTGTAATTGCGGTATCGGCTACATTCCAGATTGCAGGGAACATTTGGTTCGCTCCGGGATATTCCGGAGTTTCGTTGTACCACGGAACCCATGACGGCCATTCGGCTGTGAACTGGAACATATCTACCACATTGCCCATTAAGAAGCCTGTATGGCGTGTTTCAATCTCGCCCCACATTCCACAATCAGTTTTGATTCCGGAACCAGCCAGGTGATTAAACGCCATGCACGGATCGTAATCGAAAATGTAATCGTAGAACATGGAATCAATCAGGTTCCCGGTTGCACCGGCAAAGATGAGCCCTATTGCAATTAAAAATTCTGTTCTTACGCCAGTTTTAGCTTGTTTCAGGAAATAATAAACAATGGCTCCGATCGCAAAAATGCGGAAAATACTCAATCCTAGTTTTGCCCACATGCTGGAACCAAATTTAGTTCCGAATGCCATTCCCTGATTTTCTACAAAGTAGAGTTTAAACCAATCGCCGAAAACATCAACGCTTTCATCGGGCTTAAAAGAAGTCTTAATATAGATTTTGAGTGCCTGATCAATCAGAAGCACCGCAAAAACGATAATAGAAACAATAAGGATTTGTTTTTTCAAACTATTTGTTTTGCATGTTTTTCGCCTCGATACTCAATGTAGCGTGCGGAACCAGTTTCAAACGTTCCTTTTGAATGAGTTTTCCTGTAACGCGACAAATACCGTAAGTTTTATTTTCGATGCGCGTTAAAGCATTTTTCAGATTCTCAATAAACTTCTCCTGACGAGCAGCCAACTGGGCCACTTCTTCTCTTGACAATGTTTCAGATCCGTCTTCCATCATGTTGAATGTACGGCCTGTATCATCCGTTCCATGATTGTTATTTGATAACGACGCTTTCAACATGTCATAATCGTCATGCGCTTCTTTCAACTTTTCATTGATAAGTATGCGAAATTCGTCTAATTCTGAATCTGAGTAACGTGTTTTCTCTTGCGACATGTTTCGAGTTTTTATGAAATTCGCACAAAAATAATCTAAAAACTGTCGGAGCAAAACAAATTCTGGACTTCCGACACATTACTTATTCACAGATTACCATTTTTTGGCAGAAATCTGTTAGTAAAAGGTATGAAATCACCCGGAATTACTCCTGATCCGTTTTTCGATGTTTTTCAATCCAAAGAGTCAATTCAATAAATTCTTCTACTCCCAATCGTTCCGGACGAAGCTGCAGCATAGGATTTTCCTCGTACGTTTCAGGAAGTAATGCTTTAATTGAATTGCGAATGGTTTTTCTGCGCTGATTAAAGCTCATTTTCACTAACTGCTTGAACAGCTTCTCGTCACACGCCAATTTTTCGCGGTTATTCCTGGTACAGCGGATAACTCCCGATTTCACTTTTGGCGGCGGATTAAACGCGTTCTCGTCAACGGTGAAACAATATTCAATGTCATAATATGCCTGTAACAAAACACTTAGGATTCCATAGGTTTTTGTTCCCGGTTTTTCGGCTACGCGCTGCGCAACTTCCTTCTGGAACATCCCCATTATTTCAGGAACATGATCTTTGTAATCAATACAGCGGAAAAGTATTTGTGAGGAAATATTGTAGGGGAAATTACCAACCACGGCAAACGGCCGATTTCCAACTATAGCCAACGGATCCATTTTCAGGAAATCGCCAAAAATAATTCGGCCCTTATCCTTAAGCTGTTCTTTATAGTGAACTTCGAGAAAATCAATAGATTCTTTGTCAACATCCATTACATACAATTCGGTTGCAGGATCCTTTAACAGGAAATCTGTCAAAGCTCCCGTTCCGGGACCGATTTCAATAACTGTATTTATTCCCTGGTGATGCTTGAACTGTTCGGCAATTCGTTGACAAATAGCCAAATCCTTTAAGAAATGCTGGCCGAGGTGTTTTTTGGCTTTAACGTACATTTGTATAGTGTTCCAGGACGTTTAAAGTACTTCTGAACGCCGCAAAACGACCTTCGTAACGCTGTTTGTGAGCAACCTGCAATGCCGGAGCAAATTCGCGCTGGTATTTCGTAAGGTCATCCTGGCTGTAAGCAATATAGGTCATCGCATAAGTACAGGCATCGTCTTCCTCATTATTCATTTTGGAAATTCTGCTCTCCAAAAAACAACCAGTTGCCATTACTTCCGGAATATGTTTTGTGCGCATCCATTCTACCCAATCATGTTCAACACTTGGGTCAATGCTTACCGTTACATTATAAATTACCTGCATAGATTTTTCTGATTGACAAAGTTAAGCGAAATAAATTTAGCATTCACCAGGGTTTCAAGCCCAGGAATCTTTAGTAATCAGAAATTCAAAGTGGAGCGATTGAGATCCGAATTCTTCCAAATGATATTCACGATGTTTCACAGCTCCTATTTTCAAAATGGCTTCCTGGGAACGAATATTCTTTGGCGCAATGTGGAAGCATACATTGTTTACAAATTCCAAGGCGTAATCAATTACCAGGCGCTTTCCCGACTGATTGAATTTTCCTCCCCAATACCGACGAGCGAGAAAGGTATAACCAACCGCAACAGACGATTCTTCCGGTTTGTAATCGTAATAACGTGTAGAACCAATCAATTCCCCGGTTGACTTCTCGTAAATACCAAAGGCCGAGCCAGTAGCAAGCGCTTTATTGAAAAAGTCCTGAAAAACTTCCCGCTTGTATCTGTCACTGGTCGGGTGCTGTTCCCAAATCAACGGATCAGAAGCTACTAAGTACAAAGCTTCAAAATCTGAATCCTGAAGCG
>CBFGMW010000168.1:0-5920 GCA_965649925.1 uncultured Fluviicola sp. | reverse complement strand
ATATTAATTATTGCGGTGGTTGCTATTATCATACAATTGTTACACGGTAATAAAGCCGATTGAAAAAGCGTGACTAATCACAGAATTTGTCGAATAAATTCAGCGGGTAAGACTTGGAACTACCTTACCCGAAAGCAATGAAAAACACTATAATGAGACCGCTTGGTCATGCAAGTGTCGGGCGGTCATTCATAGACTTGGGGATGAAGCAGTTGTTACTGTTAAGACTGTTTATTGAGGCCGTTAATTAATTGTAAAAGCACATTAAATTTGAACGGAGTGTTTGGTTAGGATAGTTTTTAACAGTATATTAACAATATAATTCAAACCAATATTTTACTGTATCCATATTTCTAAACAAGAAGTACCTAACATTTAATAAGCCGTTTCAACAAAGGGTTGAATAGGTAAGAGAGTGATTACTTAGTTAAAAATTAGGATTATGAAACTGTTTATAAAACACATGGTTAGCGAGCGATGTAAGCTCGTGGTTAAACAAGAACTGGATAGGTTAGGAATACGCTACACTTCGGTTGACTTGGCCGTAGTGGAAATTAAAGGAGAGCCTTCGGATGAAGTCCGTGAGAAACTAGGCGCTAATCTGGAAAAGGTTGGGCTAGAATTGATTGATGACAGAACCAGTATATTAACGGAACAGGTAAAAAGCGTAGTGATCGATTTGATCCACAATTCAGACGAAGCGCCAAAAGTTAATTATTCTGATTACATCAGTAAAAAGCTCAATTACGATTACACATATCTCTCCAATCTGTTTACGAAAGTAAAAGGAACAACCATTCAGCAATTCATCATTATGAACAAGATCGAAAAAGTAAAAGAACTTTTGTTATACGATGAATTGAATCTGACTGAGATTTCCTACAAACTCAATTACAGCAGTGTAGCTCATTTGTCTAATCAGTTCAAAAAGATCACAGGCTTTTCGCCTTCTTTCTACAAGCAAGGGCATTATCACAGAAACACCCTTGATAGTATTTGATATTTTTGTATAAATAGCAATCCCGGTTTGGAAACGAGCCGGGATTTTTGTTTGGAATTAAGGAAGATAAGTCCTTGTTTCCCTAAGATTCTAAAAATTCGCGAAACAAGGTTCAGCCGAGTTAATTAGTGGCAATCGATTCAAACCTATACATAAAACAAGGGATTAATTATTCGTTAATAAATATTCTCCCAGGTAAATAACGACTACTTTTAGATTCAATTTTTTAAAACAATAAAAAGCAAAATATGAAAGCAATTTTATTATTAGCCGCAGGAATGTTCTCATTCCAGACAATGGCTCAGAAAATCAACATGCCTGCACCAAGCCCCTTACAAACAATTACTCAAAAATTCGGATTGGGTGATGTAACTATCGAATATTCCCGCCCGGCGGCAAAAGACCGCGTTGTCTTTGGTGACTTGGTTCCTTATGGAAAAGTGTGGAGAACAGGCGCAAACGCAGCAACGAAAATCACGTTTACTGATAATGTTACATTGGAAGGAAAGGATGTTAAACCCGGAACGTATGCACTTTACACTGTGCCGAACAAAGACAGCTGGGAAGTAATGTTATACTCTGATTTGACATTAGGCGGAAATGTTGCTGAATACAAAACAGAAAATGAAGTGCTTCGTTTCAAGGTAACTCCAATGGTTATTCCAATGAAAATCGAATCATTTACTATTAACGTTGCGGATGTTGAACCAACAGAAGCTGCTTTAACATTGATGTGGGAAAATACAATGGTTTCAATTCAAATGACTACGGATATCGATGAGAAAGTATTGAAAAGTATCGAAGAGTCAATGAAGTCTGATAAACCTGATTATTTCAGAGCTGCAACCTATTTCTTTGAAAAAGGGAAAGATTTGCCACAAGCATTAACATGGGTGAACAAAGCAATTGATGAAAATCCTACAGCTTTTTATATGGTATTGCTTAAAGCGAAAATTGAATACAAACTGGGAGATAAGAAAGCGGGTATGGCAAGCGCTGAGAAAACAATCAAATTGGCTACTGAAGCTAAAAATGCAGATTATGTTGCTTTAGCAAATAAGTTAATGAGTGAGAATAAATAGAATTTATCCTTATGTAAAAGAATTAAGTCCTTTCGTGTTTCGGAAGGACTTTTTTTTGTTTTAGAACACGAGAGGCACCTGGCGCTCATTGAGCGTGTTGAAAGGTTGGTGTCTCAATCCTGGCCGCATCGCAATCAGAATCTGCGTATCGGAGGGAATTATTGTTGTTCTATCGCTGAAGGATTCGACCTCACAAACAACTGAATCACCAGCAAACAACCAATAACATTCAGCCACAGAAATGAAATGATATCGGCAGCGTAAATTCCAATCACGATGAACTCGGTGATAATTGCTCCCCAGAAAACCGCTTTACCTCCGATTCGTTTCAGATAAAATGCCACCAAAAAGATCCCGAGAATAGTTCCGTAGAATAATGATCCTAAAACGTTTACGGCCTCTATCAAACTTCCTAATTTGCTCGCAAACATAGCCGTTGCTATGGCAAAAATCCCCCAACCGAATGTAAACCAGCGAGAAGCTTTGTAATAATGCAATTCGGTTTGGTTTTTCACCCACATCCTTTTGTACAAGTCAATCACGGTTGTTGTGGCAAGCGAATTCAATGCTGCGGCAATACTTCCCCACGCAGCCAGAAAGATCATCGCGATGAGTAAACCGATCAATCCTTTCGGAAGGTTTTCCACCACGAAATAGAGGAAAATATAATTCGTATCGTTGGTATCGGCCGTTGAGTCTGATTTTTTCATTACTTCCATCGCTTCTTCACGAACAGCCTTGGTTTTTTTCTCCGTTTCAAGGAGTTTTGTTTGTAATGATCTGATTTTTACCTGATCTTCTTTGTTTAAAGCACTGGCCATTTGCGTGGTTTGCGCCTGACGAATAGTATTCAGTGAATCGTTCTTAGCCTGAAGGGAAAGGAATTCTCCGCGATATTCCGTGGTAAGGACTTTGTCGACTTCCTTTTGGTTAAAGAAAATGGGCGATTGGAAGAACATGTAGAAAACAAAAACCAAACTTCCCACCAGCAGGATCAGGAACTGCATCGGTACTTTTACCAGGCCGTTCATTAGTAAGCCGGTTCTGCTTTCCCGGGTGTTTTTGGCAGTGAGGTATCTTCCAACCTGCGATTGATCCGTCCCGAAATAGGAAAGTGCCAGGAAGAACCCACCGATAATTCCGCTCCAGATATTGTACTTGTCTTTCCACCAAACCGAATCTGTGACATCAATTTTCGTTTCAATCACATTCAGTTTTCCCATTTTTCCTGCAACATGCAGTGCATCGGTGAAACTCACCCCGGTTGGCAGCATGTGAACAACCATATAGCCGGCCAGGAACATTCCTACAAAAACCACAATTAATTGCTGCATTTGCGTGTAAGTAACAGCTTTTGTTCCCCCGGTTACCGTATAAATAATCAGGAATCCGCCCATAACCAGGTTGGTGTAATAAATATTCCAGCCAAGTAATGAAGCCAGAATAATGGATGGAGCGTAAATGCTGATTCCGGTAGAAAGTGCGCGCTGAACCAGAAAGAGGATGGAAGCCAGTGAGCGGGTTTTTAAGTCGAAACGCTGTTCTAAATATTCGTAAGCAGTATATACTTTTAGTTTGTGATAAATGGGAATGAAAGTTACGCAAAGAACAACCATTGCCAAAGGCAAACCGAAATAGTACTGCACAAACCGCATCCCGTCGGTATAAGCTTGTCCGGGAGCAGATAAAAAGGTGATAGCACTTGCCTGGGTTCCCATGATAGAAAGCAATATCAGTAGCCAGCTCATGGAATTATTGCCTTTGAAATAACCGTCTAATGTTTTTTCGCTTTTACTCTTATACAGGCCGTAACCAATTACTGCAAGCAGGGTCAGAATCAGAACAATCCAATCAATAAAACTCATGAAAAATGTTGTGTAAAAAAGTAAAAAAATATCATGAGTGCAACCAATGTTCCAATGACAGCAGCGTAGGCCCAATTCCAGTTTTTCGGTTCTTTTTCTTCGTACATCAGTTTTTCATCAGTTTTCAAATAGAGCTAATTTCTATCATTAGCTGCCGCTAATTCTTAATTTTCGGGAAGGCTAAGCAGGTTTACAAACAGGCGATAAGCACCGGGAATTCCGGCCGGTAATTCGCGGAAAAAAACCAATCCGGTGTAAACGAAGTTTCCTTTTCCGTATTTTGAAATAATTAAACTTCCTGCGCTCGGGTGTTCATCTGGGTCGTGCATCGAGAAAACAGTTTCGTAATGTGCGTCATATTCTGTTGCAAAGTAAATTCCGCGTTCCTGGATCCAGCCTTCGAAGTCTTTTTGGGTAATCACATTCGGAGTGATCAATACCGGATGTTTTGGATTCGTGAATTCCACTGCAGCATTATCGTCTGTTACGCGATCTCGTGAAATCGTAAACGGGTAAGGTCCGATTTTGGTTTCCATCGGTGCAATGCGGTTATTGGTGTTGTATTGTACAATCAGGTTCCCGCCTTGATTTACATAAGCCATTAATTTGTCGTAATAAACCGGCATGCGGTCGTTGGTGTTGTATGTGCGGATTCCCGTCACAATACTTGAATAAACACTCAAATCCTCTTTCGCCAGAATTTCGTCAGTTAGCAGGGTTACATCATATCCGATCTGAGTTAGGCAAGCCGGAACATTATCTCCGGCGCCGGGAATATACCCGATTTTGGTTCCGGTCTTTTTCAGGTCAAGGAATACAATTTTTGCCTGCGCCGTGTTTAGCATAAATTGATATGGAATATGATCGTATTCAATACGTGTAATGCTCTTGTCGTATGACAAACCATCAATGGAAAGGCTGACTGTTAACTGGCCGTCTTTTCCGGTTTTGTCAGGTGTTAAAGTTGCTTTCACAATTTGCTCGTCGCCCTTTTTAACCAAATTCACTTCCGGGTTTTGAATAGTGATTTTCCATCCTGACGGAATATTTACCTGCACGGTTCCTTTCAGGTTGGGGATATTTGCTTTTACCGTGAATGAAACTTCTTTGGGAGTTAAACTGCTAAACACAAAAACCTGGTCTGAAATATTGATCGTTGCCGGTGGAAGAACTTCAAACGGACGATAAACTTCACCTTTTACCGGATCTGTACATTTGAAAACCAAACCACGCTCAATGTGAAAATCAATTCCGTCTATATTTAAATGATAAACAATACTTTTCGCGGCATCATTTTCAGGTTTTCCAATCAGCAGGTTGTTTTTAACAGAATACATTCCGACAGAATGCGGATCTACCAGCCAATACGGAGTTGAGTATGGAGTTGAGGCTGAAAGCATTTCTTTTTGTTCGATCGTTTCAAGCTTGTTGATCGTCAGTTTCAAATCCATTTTTTTCTCTGATTGTCCGAGAAAAGAAATAGACTTCAAGGTTACATTGCCCGGATTTCGCGCTAGAATTTGAGTTAAAATAGTGAGCTCGCTTCCGGGAACAGCGCTGAATTCGGATGTGTAGGCTTCCATCCATAAACCCGAACATTGAATAATCAGATCTTCACAAGCTGCCAGTTTCAAATTTCGCCAGTAAGCTTCTTTCGGATTGGATTCATCTAAACCTTTTAGTTTTCCGTAAATTACTTCCAGGGCAGGAAGTGATTTTTCGGGATGCTGCGGGTCGAACGAAGCAATACATTTTGAAATCAATTCTTCGAAATTAATTGTGGAAGAAACGCGTTTCCAGGAAACCTCAACCCCTTCAAAAATATCTTTGACCGCCGGTTCACCCTTCAGGAATTTGAAATATTCCAGGTTCTCACCGCGTTGTTTGGCTGACCCAAATCCCTGACTTTTATGCATAGAGCGACTGTTTGCGGCAACTTCGCCGTAACTTAATCCAAGCAGGGGATTGTAAGT
>CBFGMW010000167.1:0-5920 GCA_965649925.1 uncultured Fluviicola sp. | reverse complement strand
CCCGGGCGATGAACATCCCGATTATATTGATTTTGCCTATTATTCCTTTACAATCGGAATGACTTTCCAGGTTTCAGACGTAACGATCAGAACGAAAGGCCTACGCAGGTTAACACTCGTACATTCCCTGTTTTCATTTTTGTTCAACACCATTTTAGTGGCTCTCACGATCAACGAGATCATTAATTTGTAAATCGTTTATTCATGAAGTTTGCACTACTGTTTCTGTTTATCATTTCCGGTAGATTTGCATTTACACAGGAATCGAATTCGATAGAAATTGAGGGTAAAGTGCTCAGTGAAAAAACACATGAGCCGCTGCCCTATCTCCGGATTTACAACAAAACGACGAAAAAGGGAACTATCTCCAACGACGATGGTTATTTCCGGATTTCGATCTCAAAACTTTCAGATACCGTAGAGATTACTGAATTGGGTTACACGAAACAAATTGTAGCGCTAAAATCCAATATCACATACTACGTGGTCTATTTGGAGCTGGCCGAAATCGCTTTGGAAGAAGTGCTGATTACTCCAAAAGACGATTCGTATTTGTTTGAAATGATACGGAAATGCAAGAAAAATGAATCGTCCGGAAGCAACATTGCAAAAGCATATTACGAACTGAAAAGTTATCAGGATACGTCACAAATTGAACTGGTAGAAGGGTTTTACAATGCTGAATTAAATGGTTTCGACCTAATAGCTCTGAATCTGAAGGCTGGTCGTTTGGCCCTTCAACCGTATGAAAACAGATTATTTACTTCTCAGGCAAGTTCGCGCGCAATCACTCAGCTGAAACTGGCCGAAGAAAACGAGTATTTCCCGAAAACACCTATTTCGGCCGGAAAACGGGAAGCCGAAAAGAAATTCTATCTGATACTCGATTATGCTTATCTCGATGAGAAAAAAGATTCCGTTTATGTCATTCATTACGGACCAAAGAAAGGTTCCGAAGATTGTTTTTCGGGCGATTTGTGGATGAACATAACAGACTTCCAGCTAGAGAAAATCACCATGAACTGCACCAACTGTTCGGTTCATCCTTTTCTACCGCTCTTTCCCTACGATAGTATTTCAAACGTAGATCTCTCAATCTCCAAATCATTTGTTTCGGTCGATGGAAAAATGCTCTTCAACAATGTTCACTTTTCCTACAGCGTTGATTACAAAAGTCGGACGGGAAAAGCCGAGGAACTGAGTTATTCCATAAAGACGAATGCGATTCTCTACGCTTATGATTTCAAAAATGCGTTCACACTTCCCAAATTTACATTCTCAGCAAACATCGACGATTACCATAAAATAAATGCGTTTCCCTACAACGATTTCTTCTGGAAATACAACGGCGAATACCGTATGAATGATTCCGAAAACCGGAATGAACTTTTCTTCTCAAATCCGGAATCGGTCACAAATGTCACTTTCTTCAAGCCTCAGGACGCAGAGAAATTCACCGGAAACAAAAAGCGCGGATTCTTTGAGCATCCTTATGTTCATTGGTCGACTAACCGAATAGTACTGAGAGAAATGATCGCCGATAGTACAACCCTGAAAGCCGTCAATGGCATAAAAGCCGAAATGTATAAACTGGATGTGAAAGTTTTCGCCGATCTGGATTCTTACGTTGATTCAACAGTCCTTCTGACAGAAACCATCATTGATCCATACACTACCTATTACTATTTACCAATGGACAATGCGGCAAATTGTTTCATTAACATGTATTTCGATTTGTGTGAAATAGAGCGCAGAAAATGGGTAGCCACCCTGAAACAAAATGAATTGAGTACTTCACAATACGAAGACAAGTACTTAGAATTCAAAACCCGATTAGAAAAACAGCAGCAGCTTTTCCTTAAAGAAACCGAACGCGGAACCAATAGAAAACAATTTGAAAAATGGAATGAACTGATCAAAGCAGAACTTCAGATAGATAATATGGATTTGTTTGGGTTGGTAGAATAGTATATTTTTTACAGAACGACTATCTATTTCCCCCTTTGGAGGGGGATTAAGGGGGAGGGCTGAGAATCTTTATGAGAAATTATTTACCAATCAAAAAGTAAAATTGAATGTGTATAGAAAAGCAGATAATCCATATAAAAACCAGAACGCCCTCCCCCTCGGTCCCCCTCCGAAGGGGGAAGCGTAAAAATCCTCTTTCAAAGAAAAGCCTAGAGACTAAACAAGAGAAAAAAAATCGAAAATCCTGTTTACTTTTCCAACCAATTGGCACAACCTGAAAAACAAGCATGAAAAACACATCAAACGACACTTCCAGCGCACAAAAAGAAGTGAATGCTTTATACAAGCATTTCCGAGAAGTGAAAGGGCTTCTGCGTACGTTGGGCTGTGATTCCGTAACCGCCGAAGACATTTTTCAGGAAGCGCTCATTATTTATCTGCGCAGAAAAGAAGATCCAAATTTTACGTTCGACCTCGAACCAATCCATTATATCAAAACTACCTGCAAGTTTTTGTGGTACAGTGCTGCCCGGAAAGAGCAGAAACAAGCTACATATTCTTTGGAAGCAGATGTGGAAGAAATTCACGATTCGTGGATGGAAAAAGAACTCCAATACAAACAATTGGAAGCGGCTTTGGAACGAATCGGCGCGCAATGCAAAGAACTCCTGCATTTGTTTTATGGACTTGGATGGAATATGGTCGACATTGCCAAAAAGATCGGTTTGCGCAACGACAAAGTTGCCAAAGCGCAGAAATACCGCTGTATTCAGAAAGCGAAGGAATTAGTGCAGGACGCACAATTGTCTGTTGAACCAATTCAATTCTAAACTATGGAGACAAATTGGAATCAATTGATAGAACGCTATTTGAATGGCGAGCTTTCAGCAGAAGGAAAAGCGGGTTTTGAAACAGAATTGGCGAAGAATCCGGAACTAAAACAGGAATTCGAATTGCACAAATTAACTCAAGAGGTAATCAAACGCTCTTCGACCAGGAATATGGTTCAGCAATCGGCAAAGAGTTATCATTTCAAAAAAACCCTTACGAATACAGGAATTGTTCTGTTGATAGCGGCAGTCATTACAACCGCGATTGTACTCTTTACTAACTCGCGTTCAAATTCAGAAAAACCAAACCCGGAAGCAGAAGAACTAATCGAACAGTCTTTGCTGGAGGAGATGAACAAAGATTTGCAATTCGAGAACATTGATCCGCAATACTTTAAGTTCACAGGCGAGAACGATGTTTTCCTTTCCGAAAGCGGAGTTCTACTGAGTATCACAAACGAATCGTTTTTACTCAACGGTAAACCGTACAAAGGCGAAGCAGTTGTTCAGTGGCAGGAAGCGCAAAAAGCATCGGAAATCATCAAAGCCGGATTGAGTACCCTAAGCGGTAATAAACTGCTCGAAACGCAGGGAATGTTCAGCCTGAACGCTTTTACGCCCGATGGAAAACAACTCGATCTTTCCAAAAAAGGAATTTACGTCCAGGTCCCGGTTGACGAACTGAAAAAAGACATGATGCTCTTCAACGGAGTAAAAGGAAAAAGCGGGAATATCGACTGGCAGAATCCAGTTGAATTGGAACGCTTACCAAAGCCAAAAAGCATGGCGAAGATGGATTTATTCCCACCGAAATACGAACCGAAACTGAATGAACTGAAATGGTTTACCAATAAAGCGAAAAGAGATAGTTTGTATTTGAGTTTTGAGGAGAGTTTGGTTAAAGACACTATTTCAAGTATAGAACAAATAGATTTATTCAATGATATTCCACAGCCTCTGAAACAACCCGGAATTTCAAATGGCAAAAGCGTGGATTTGGGCGGACTATCCCAGATTTCACTGGTAGTATTTCCGAAAATTCAGGACTCTATCTTTCGAGCGGGATTAATCGGAACTGCACAAACTGAACGCGCGAAAGACAAAGTAAAATGGGATATTCGGCTTGAAAAAATAACTGGTACAAACGAAGCGTGGATTACCGCACGGGTTTCGATACTAAAAGACTGGAGTATTAACGCAATCGCTATGCCGAAAGAGAGCTTCGGAGTGCCTACAGCAATCACATTCGCGAAATCAGCGAATTATGAACTTATTGGTAAAATAATTGAACCAGCACCTAAAAACAGATATGATGAAGAAGCAGATGAACATTTAACTTATCATGAAGGAAATGTCGTTTTCAGACAGAAAATTGGAATAAAATCAAATACTCCTTCAAATATATCTGTCAGCTATACATACCAGACCTCTAAAACCAATTCCCATTGTTTACCACCTGAAGTAGGTTACTCTCTAATCTATTTGAACGGTGGAGAATCCAAAACTCATATCCCTCCATCAAAAGTATTAGCAATCTGGAACAAGAAATTTGACAACACCATTCTGGCAACACAGGATTTTGAAGACCGAATGAAAGCCATACATAACACCTGTGACGAGCGCATATTTGATGTTTATGCAAACAACCTGAACGAACCGCTTTGGAAATTAGATGAACGCGTGGTAAAAATGGGATATCCCGAATTTCGGAAATTCGCAGATCAAAAAGTGGGTTCGGTGAAAATTACCGACAAACATCAGCAGAATCTTCAGCGTTTCTACGATGAAACTGTAAAAACCATTCAGTCGAAAGGAAAAGATGCCCTCATGAAAGCTTTGAAAAAAGACGAAGATTGGGATAGAACCATGCAAAACGAACGAAACAACGAAGCATACAGAAAAGGCTCACGGGAAGTTTTGAATAAAAGCGAAGAATCAGATTTCAACCTGAAACACCTTTCGAAACAATTGGGAACTACACTTGGATTTAACCTCTCAAGTGCTACATTTTCCGCAACAAATTCAGTAAGCGGGCAGAAACCCAATTCCGGTTCTGCTTCAGGTTTCACTTCCAGTCGCCAGAAGAAATACAACTTACCAATAGTCGTAAATATTGATCGGTTAACGCCGGAACTGCTTTCGGCCAAAGAATCAATGACGGTGAATATGATGGACAAAAGCAAATCGGCGCAATTGGTTTATACTCCATTCAATGTGCACGTTGCTTCTTCAAAGAACTACGATCGTTTGTATTTCTACTTAATGCCGACTGAACAGAACAGTTTTGAGCGTTTGGATTTCACTTCTGGAATTCTGAACACGAAATTGAATGAGGAAATGAATTACAAAGGCGCAATAGTTGGCATGAACGAAAAAGGTTACTTCCTCTACCCGATCAATGCGGTAAAACCGGGAAATCTAGGAACCATTCAACTCGTGGAAGTTTCAGAAAAAGAATTCAATAAGCAGGTAGATGCGTTGAACGCAGGCAGGAATTCGAATCCAATGGATATTCAGTCGGAATTAAACTGGTTGTTTAAGGAAAAAGCGAACTACAAAGTACAGAAACAACGAAAAAAGGATGCTGAGTTTAGAGCAGTTGTTCGTACTACTATTTATTCGTGCGGATCTCAGGATATCGCGGTCAGGGAAATTCCTCAACCGGCCCAGGCAGACACAAAGAATGTCTCAGCCTCTGCTCCGTTTTCTGCTATTACGGATGTTGTTGGAGACCCTGCGTCTTATCCGGGAGGAAGAACAGCACTATTAGAATTCCTGAAATTAAACATCAAATATCCACAGCGCGCGATGGAAGAAGGGTTTTCCGGTAAAGTCTACCTGAAATTTATTGTTTCTGAAACCGGAAAAATCAGCAACGTAATTGTAAACAAGAAACTCCCGGGCTGTCCGGAATGTGATGCAGAAGCAAAACGCGTTGTAGAAATGATGCCGGATTGGGTTCCAGCGAAAAACAATAACACGAATGTGAGTTCCTATTTCAATTTGCCAATTAGTTTTAGTTTGAAGTAGTTCAAGAAAATGCTTTTGTTAGAGAACAATCATCCAACTCCCCCTTTATTTCTATGATACTTGCAAGTATTGATAAGCAGATTTTCGGTTGA
>CBFGMW010000166.1:0-5954 GCA_965649925.1 uncultured Fluviicola sp. | reverse complement strand
AGCACAAGTTTCTCCGTCAGCACATTCAAACCAGGTAATAAATGAGATTACTCCAGCTTTCGAAATAGTGAAGATGTTATCGTACAACAAACACTGATCTGCATCAATATTTGCGTCACCATAATCTCTTGTTGACTGATTTCCCTGAATAACGTTTGGATTGTAATCTCCTGTACCTTCAATAACCGTAAGCGGTCCAGGCCAGAAGTCATTACCGTCAGCACGATACTTAACAGCAGCAATCTTCAATTGTCCGTTAACATCAGTACCTCCCATCCACAATGCTCCTGCGTAGATAGTTGTTACGTTACCAGTTTTAGGAACTTTGTAAGTTGCCAAACCGTTTGCACGGTCCAGGAATAGTAAGCCCCCAGTTTCTAACTGACAGCTTACATCGTTAAAGTCCATTGTTTTACGATAGTTCGCAGGAGCACATAAGGCCCCTTTTGTAGTGGTCACCGGTTTATTCGGCTTATCACTTTTACTTTTACCAAAGTCGTGATTGTATGCTGACGCGCTTCCTGCGGCCAACAAACCAGCTACTAATGATAAATATTTAAATGTTCGTTTCATACTTTTTCACATTAAATCCTTAGAAATCAAACTTAACCCCTAAGCGAATGGTGCGTGGTGAACTAATATTGAATGCATTCTGCACTTTCATCGTGTAATAATCTCTAAACGACTGCTCATCCAATTGGTTCTGAATAGACGTCTGATAAAGTGCAGCAGCCAAATAACCATCGTCGTTCCAGTTACCAGTTGCTCGGTAAACACTAAGAACGTTCATAGCATTGAAAAGGTTGGTAGCACGAATATAAACATTCAGGAAAGTTGCTTTTTTCTTGTCGCCTTCACCAAATTCCAATGGAATTGTGCGGTCTAACTGCAAGTCTAAACGGTATTGCCATGGCAAACGTGAACCATTCAAAGTACCGGTGATACCACCAGTATTCGGTTCAATCAATCCTTCACCAGTAACAATGTTTTGAGATGAGTACGGAGACCCTGAGTAGAAATTAGTCTGGATATTCAAACCTGTATTTTCAAACACATTGAAACCACCAATTACCGGTCCGTTGTAATCTTTACCCTCACCATATCTGTAATCGATATTGATTGCAAACGCGTGACGCTGGTCATAAGAATAAGGGAACACACTTCTTAAGTTAGGAATACCTGCTGTTTGAAGACCTGTTAACAATGATGCAGCAGAAGTTGCATCAGAACCAGTACCATCGGCAAACTGTAAAGTATAGGCTGCTGTCATACGCATGTTTCCAGTTCTACGTAAATCGTAAGAAACAGTCAAACCTTTAACTGTACCGAAGTCACGGTTACCGTAAGTACGGTATGTGTTCGGGTACGCTTCGAACACGTTCATCAACTGAACGTTGTTTCTTTGTTCACGATAGAATGCAGAGATTTTCAATGAGGATGAACGAGTCAATACTTGTTGGAAACCAATTTCGTAATCGATCGTTTGCTCTGGTTTCAAATCAGGGTTTTGAATCGTATTCGTTCTTGACTCAATATATTGATAATCGATTGGATTAAAGCGTGATCCTGAAGTAGGGCGCTTAGTCAAGATATCATAGTGAGCAAAGAATGAAGCTTCATCCGAGATCGGGAATGAGAATGCAACACGTGGCATTACGTTGATTTGAGTTTTGTAATCTTCAAATGCATCTGCGTTAACTCGGGAGTTTGCAGCATCAGAAGGATTTTTCAACCAAGGTGCAATACCTGTAGCTCCACGAACCAATTTAGGATCTTCAATTGCAACACCACCAGCATTGTACCAAGTATCACCATTTCTAAATCCGTTGATTGAAGTAGGATTTGTTACATCATCAACATAAACAACGTAATCATCACCCATCGATTCAGGAATATTCACCCAGCTATATGTTGTTGGGTCAAGGGCTTTTTTAGCCATTGCCTCAGACACATTGTTTGCTGTGTAAACCAGATACTTATCCTTCAATACAGGTTGGTTGGCATCGAATACATCAACACGAACCCCAACGTTGAATACGATATCATTAAACGCAAACTTATCCATTACATAACCAGCAATGTAAGTTGGCTGGAATGAACCAATAAAACGTTTGTAGTTTCCATTCTCATCAAAATCATTGAAGTACGAACGGATATCTGTATTTCCTTTTACTTTTTTACCTGTATGATCATATCCGTAATATTGAACGAAGTTGTTACCCTGATTAAACAATTCATCAGGTGAGAACATATCCAAAGTATACATGTTCGGATCATATTTATCAATGATCAGGTAATCTGTTCCCGCAGGATCCAATCCTAGCTTCGTACGTAAGTTGTAATCAAAGAAAGATTGTTTGTCATTGTTTTGCTGACCACCATATTCTCCGGTACCGGAAGTGTAGGCGTATCCTGAGTTCAAACGATCATAAGTGATTTCCTGGTAAGAACCATAGTCAACAACTGTAGCCTGACTGAAATCCAACTCAGGCATGTGGTTATTAGCCAACAAACGAGCAACTGTCCATAATTCGATCGGACCAGCATTTCCATTTGACCAGCCTCTGTCATAACGTTGCTCATACTCAAATCCTAAAGACAATGAGTGATCACCAATGTTAACAGAGCCGGAACCCGTTACACGAATCTGATCTCTGTCAGTTTTCCCAAACGTGTTGTTTGGTGTACCGATATTCCTCCAGATACCGTAAACGTCTGAAGGAACGTCACCGTTTCTAAGACCTCTACCTTGTTGTACTTCCAACAAAGTCGAGTAATGTCCTGCAGGGTCACCAGCGTAGATATCAAAATATTGTGTGGTGATAGCAGCCAATGCAGCGTTTACCTCTGATGGAGTGAATGTGACACTCGTTTCAGCAAAACCATTGTGGACACGTGTACCATCTACGAATTCGTAAGTTGGAACAAACGTTCTGTCGAATGAACCAACATAACCGTAGTTAAATAAGTTGTATTTGTGGTTTTTGTCGTAGTACTCACTTTTCGACTTAGAGTAGTCAACCATGATGGAGTAAAACGCTGATTTTATTTTAGAACTGCTTCCTTCTTCCTTGTTTGTAAAACGCTGAGTAAACCGACCGTACACACGGTAGTCAAGGTTCTTGTAAACTCCGAAATTTGTGAAATTCAATAATGAATTTGCATAGTCGTAGTTACTTCCACCATTGAAGTTCAAAGATCCACCAAATGTAAGGTTGACAGATGGTCCGGTATTTACGTCAATCTTACCAGAAGCAGCAAACGTACTTGTTGCAGCATTCATTCTCCATGGAGTTTTTTCAAAATCCTCAGCTCTTAAGTAATAAGAATTGTGGTAAGTTGTTGTTCCTGTAGTACTCGGGCGAATTGGGTTTTTCAACAATTCATCACGAACTTCTTTTTTCACACGGTAAGAACCACCATTCAACGGGCGGCTATCTAATTCACTTGTGTAGTTAACAGAAAGTAAGAAACCTAAGATTGGTTTTGTTTTTTTTCCTGTAGAATCTTTTTTCATCAAAAGCGGACCAGATAATAGTCCTTCAGCAAGGTTGTATACGAATTTATCCAATCCGATAACTTTACCGTCGTAACCATCAGGATCTGCACCTTTAAAGTACAAACCTGAACTTACTAATTCTAAGGAACCGAAATACTTTGCAGATGGACCTCTTGTTGTAACCGAGATAATACCTCCGGTAGCATCCCCATAGTTAGCAGGTTGTCCACCCGTAATTACAGTTACCTCTTCAATAGCTGATTTCGGCAAGTTAGAAGATCCTCGAACTTTTACACCATCGATGTAGAAGTAAGTACCATCCGAACGTGAACCGCGAATGGAAATGTCACCACTCCCTTCGTTTGTGTTAACCCCACCGACAGTTGCAGCAGCAGCAGCGGCATTACGGGCAGGCATTTTCGCGAAATCTTCACGACTCACGATACCTCCCGAAGGACCACCATCTTTTTGAATTAACGGTACGCGATACGAAGTGATCACAACGTCTTCAATTTTTCCTTCTTCAGGAAATCCTAAAATTTCCTTGTCAAGGAAGGTAATTCTATCAGAAGAAACCACCACATCAGCAATTGCTCTTTTCTGATACCCTTCACCTGGGTTGCTGATCTCCACGGTGTATTTACCGGGTGCTAGCGAGTTAATCTGGAATTCTCCATCGAAATCTGTCGTGGAGTTTCCTTTTAGTTGTCCGTTTTGCATGACGGCAATCACACAATTGGGCACGGGCTCTTGTGTGTCCTCATCTACAATACTACCTCTTATGGTTCCGAGACCGGTTTGACCATAACTGTAAGCAATTGTAAACAAGAGACTTGCAAGCAACAAGTTGAGTTTACGCAACATAAGTACAGTTTAATTATACATCAAAATTTAGTGTAACAAAGCCCTCAAATATAGAAAAAATCAATTTGTTAATAGTTCTTAAAAAAGTTTTATCAATTTAATGTTTTCACACTTCCTTAACATTTAGGCTACTTGACAGCACTTATAAAACCCTTGCAAACACAGATAAATTCACCCATTTTATAGATGAATAATGATTGTTAGTAAGTTCTGTACTATTTTTGGGCTAATGCAAAAAGCCCGAAATATTAATTTAAATGGTGTTTCTATTTATTTATTGGTAATTGATCCTGAAAAAGAGTCGAACTACCTGGAAACACTCACTTTTAATGAAAAAAATCGGTTCAACTCTATCAAACATCCCACGAAAAAGCTGGAGTTTGCAGCGTCACGTTTTTTAAAACACAACTTATTTGGAAACCAGGAAATTAAATATTTAGAGCACGGCACTCCAGTCCTGGAACAAATTGACCCTTCCCTGAAGTTACATATATCTATTACCCACTCAAGAAACTACACCGCCATTGCTCAGCACAGGGATTTTCCAATTGCGGTGGATCTGGAATGGATAGACGATAAAAGTGTGCGTTTAGCTCCAAAGTTCTGTAATGAAAATGAAGCCTCAATCTTCGACATAAACTCTAAAGAAGAAATGACTCTTCTTTGGAGCTTCAAAGAAACTTTATATAAATTATCAGACAGAAACGGATTAATTTTCAAAGAAGACATCCTTGTTTCAAAGGAAAACGGGGCTTTTACAGGAATGGTCCGGCTCCAAACCGGATTCCTTAAAGTTGGTCTGAGTTTCGAAAAAGTAAACGGATTTTATCTAACTTGCAATCATACTTACATGCTTGACTATGAAGATTCTTGATTTATTTGCACAATGCACCGGACAAATTGCACTTCTTATCGATCCGGAAAAATCGTTTGAAACTTCCCTCCTTGAAGAATTAGTGAAAAAGGCTGAAATTGGAAAAATCGACTTTCTTTTTGTTGGCGGCAGTACTGTTACCAGAAAAGCAATTGAAGAAGTTGTTTTAACATTGAAGAAGCTTACCAAAATACCGGTAGTTCTTTTCCCGGGAGCAAGTCATCAGTTAAGTAAAGATGCCGATGCCCTCCTCTTTTTAAACCTTATTTCGGGAAGAAATCCTGATTACCTCATTGGGCATCAGGTTGCTGGTGCCGAAGAAATTTTTCAGATGCCCATTGAAGTTATTTCTACAAGCTATTTGCTTATAGACGGAGGAACAGCCAGCAGTGTGGCTTATGTAAGTCAAACAACTCCTATTCCACAGCATCAGGTTCGAATTGCCACAAATACAGCGAAAGCCGGTTTTTTAATGGGGCATCAAGTTGTTTATATGGACGCAGGGAGCGGTGCAAAAAACACAGTGCCTGTTGAAATGATCGAATCAATCGCACAATCACTTTCTTCGCCACTCATAGTAGGAGGAGGAATTCGCTCAATTGAAACCATTAAATCATTAAGAAAAGCAGGTGTCAACGTTATTGTAATAGGAAACAAGATTGAATCCGATATCGATTTTTTATTGGACCTGGGGAGCCTGAAAGTTGCTTCAATCGA
>CBFGMW010000165.1:0-5955 GCA_965649925.1 uncultured Fluviicola sp. | reverse complement strand
TATGATTGCACCGATTATTGATTCTATAGGAAAATAAAGAATGAATGTTATGATTGCAATTGCGGGTCGTTTTACGATCAAAGCAAATAAGAAAGCAAAACTGAAATAACCCAGCGTTTGAATAAAGTAATGTACGTTCAGATGAATGTTTTGGTAAACGTTTGTCAAACCGGTTGTGCACCAGCCAATGATTAATCCGGTAAGAAAGGTAATGAGGGTTGCAACACAACTAAAAAACAACACGAGTAGAAATTTTCCCAGGATCACCTGCCGTTTAGAGAGCCCGTCGATGATATTTTGTCGCATGGTCTTATGCTGAATTTCATTACAAGTTATGACTACAATTACCACACAGAGCAGAATATTGAAGAAACTGGCACTATACGTTGTGAAACTCCATACATTGGGAAATTGGAAAAAATTATCATCAGTGAAGAGGCCTTTCAATTCAGGATTCATTCGAAAGAAAAAATCCATGAAGAACATCCAACAAGGGATAACAATAAGATAAACCGCAAAAAGTATCTTCAATAAATGAAACTTCTTCAGTTTGGCGTATTCTATGCTAATTATCTTTCTCATGATACAGTTTCTAAAAATAAGGTTTCAAGGCTTTTTTGGTAAGGCTGTAGTGTTGACAGGTATATTCCCTTTTCAACGAATAGTTTGTTGATTGCGGTTCCGTTCATATCCCCGGTTGCCTCAATAATCAGGTTGTGCTCATTCCCTTCAATCAAAGAGAAAGCAAGTGTGGCGTCTACAACATTACTTAGTTCCTGCATATTTTCGGCAGCTATAACATAGGTGTTTCGCTGTTTCAGAAAATCAAGCAATGATTCGTTGGCCAATAAAGTTCCTTCTTTTAAAATAGCGACATGCGTACAGATCTTCTCAATTTCATCCAGGATATGTGAAGCAATGATGATTGTTTTTCCGGCCTTGGCAATATCCATAATCAGCTCACGCATTTCAATAATTCCCCGCGGATCTAAGCCATTCGTTGGTTCGTCTAGTACCAGAACTTCCGGATCTGACAATAACGCAGATGCAACAGCCAAACGTTGTTTCATTCCGAGGGAATACGAACGAAATGATCTTTTACCGCGCTCAAGCAAATCAACTTGCTCAAGAACTTCTTTGATTCGCTGATCTGGATTTTCCATTTCCTTGATCTTGGCTACAACTTTCAAGTTATCGAAAGCGTTGAGATACGGATAGAAATTGGGTGTTTCCAGCAACGCCCCGATCCGTTTTCTGTTGCTCGTGTCATTTCCGTTCCCGAACCATTCAAAATTTCCCTTTGTTGGGTGAAGAATTCCCAGAAGCATTGCCAAAGTGGTTGTTTTTCCACTTCCGTTCGGACCAAGCAGCCCGAAAATCATTCCACGTTCTACTTCAAAGGAAACTCCCTTAAGTGCGTGTACAGATTTATACTTCTTTTCAAGCCCGTTTACTTTCAGAATAATATCCGACATGATGTTGTTTTAGTTTTCGCAAGGAAAAGTAGTAGTTATTTGGTTAATAAAGCACGTTTTCGGTTATAGAAATAACTATTCTGCAATAGATTTTATACCGGTTGTTCAAGCCAGGATGTTCGTTGTCGGATGAGCAACTAAATTATTAATAGGGGTGAATTGCTTGTAAATAGTGAAATTCATGTCGGTAAAGATTTCTGTTTGGGAATCAAATCCGGGATTGCATTGCATGCGATTAAAGTTTATCGTTTCGATCGGAAGAATTCAACCATTAGTTCGGCACATTCTTTTTCCATCGGTCCTTTGGAAACGAGTGTTTTGGGATGATAAAGTTTCTGCTCAAAACGACCGGCCCCGCGTTTTTCATCGCGAGCTGCATAAACAACCTTTTCTATTTGCGACCAATACAAAGCACCGGCGCACATTACACAAGGTTCCAGAGTAACATAGAGTGTACAGCCTTTCAGGTATTTTCCGCCAAGGTATTCTGCTGCTGCTGTAATTGCCTGCATTTCTGCATGTGCGGTTACGTCTGTTAATCGCTCGGTTAAATTATGTGCCCGGGCAATAATCTGCTGATTGACTACAACAACGGCTCCAACCGGAATTTCTCCTAATTCCTGAGACTTAAGCGCTTCCAGGTAGGCTTGTTTCATGAAATACTCGTCGTTGTACGGGGTAATCATCAGTTTTCTTTCAGTTTTACCTCAAACAATTTGTCCCAGTATTTTCCGGTCATATATAACTTATCAGTAAGCGGATCGTGTGCAATTCCGTTTAGAACATCGCCTCCGTTTCTTCCCATAATTTCCAGCTCGGTAGCATCAATTTCTTCCAGGACTTTTCCGGTGTTTGCATCAAAGCAAATCACAGTGTTGCTTTGGTAGATATTCGCATACACTTTACCGTCAACATATTCCAGTTCGTTCAGATTTGTTTTCGGACCAATATTATCGTAAACCTCAATGGTTCTTAAGATCTGGAATGTTTTCGGGTCGCGGAATGTGATTCGCTCCGTTCCGTCAGACATGATTAATTGCTTTCCGTCGTTGCAAATCCCCCAACCCTGACCGTTGTATGTAAATGATTTCGGCTGCATTTGAAGTGTGTTTTTATCGTAGACAAAACACTTTCCGTTCTGCCATGTTAATTGGTAGATCTTCCCGTTCAGAATAGTAATTCCTTCTCCGAAGTATGTTGCATCCAAGCCAATTTTTGTCCCGATAGCACCCGATTTTAAATCAACTTTTGCCAATAAACTTTTACCCTGCTGCCCGGGATCTCCGGTTGCTTCATACAATTGACCATCGCTGAATTCCAATCCCTGTGTGTAACTTTCAGTGTTGTGCGGGAAGGTATTTACGATTTGAACCAAATAATGCTTCGGCATAATATCACTGGAAACACGAACGATAATTGCTTCATCCTGAATGGTTCCGTCGGGGAAATACGAACGAAGAACCAGGTTTCTGGCACCGACTCCGTAATAATGAGCCATCAGGTCATATTGCTGAGCACCTTTCTTGTTTTTGAAAGTTGTGAAAAGAGAGTCATTGTAAAGCAGTTCAACTTTATTGATTGCTTCCGGAACTTTGAACTTAATTTTCATCATTTTTCCATATTCAATCTGGATCAGATCGCTCGGCATATCAAAAGTTGCCCCTTCAACAGGTGTGTCGTCTCCGCACGAGTTGAAAACCAGTAATCCTAAAATGCAGATCAGCAGAATACCGCCTATGGGTTTAAGTGCTTTTTTCATGAATTAAATGTATGAAGAAATAGTTTCCGCATCTATGTCCTGATGCGAGGAATGATGAATTACTTTGTTGTCGCGAACCAGAATAACCTGCGGACTTTGGTGCACAACATGCAATGTTTCAGCAAGCTGATTCGACAAATCACGGTGTTTGATCAGATCGAGATAAACACAAGTTGCTTTAACTTCCGGATTCCATTCCCGTTCGAAATTTCTCAGGGCGAAGCTGGAAATAGAACAACGGGTGCTGTGCTTGAAGAACAAAACCGGAACCTGATCCGAATTTGCAATGAATGCGTTTAACTGTTCCGAAGTTTCTAATTCGATCCAATTGAATGCAGTTTTATTTGATGAAAAAAGTCCCATTAGAAGTTCACTCCTTTAAATTGTTCCAGGAAACGAACATCATTTTCTGAATAAAGACGCAAGTCGTTCACCTTGAATTTCAATTGCGCAATGCGTTCAATTCCCATTCCGAATGCAAATCCGGTATATTTCTCCGGATCAATTCCTGAAGCAGCCAACACATTCGGGTCGACCATTCCGCAACCCAAAATTTCTAACCAACCGGTATATTTACAAACGTTGCATCCTTTCGAATTACAAATGGTACAGGAAACATCAACCTCAGCACTTGGTTCTGTAAACGGGAAATAAGACGGACGCAAACGAATGCGTGCTTTTTCCCCGAACAATGCTTTCGCAAAATAATCAAGTGTTTGTTTCAGATCCGCGAAGGAAACATTTGTGTCAATATACAAACCTTCAATTTGGTGAAAGAAGCAATGTGCGCGTGCCGAAATAGCTTCATTTCGGTAAACTCTTCCCGGCGAAATAGTGCGAATGGGCGGAGTTGAATTCTCCATTACGCGCACCTGGACCGATGAGGTATGTGTACGAAGCGCCATTTCTGTTTCACCTTTCTCAATGAAGAAGGTATCCTGCATATCGCGCGCCGGATGCTCAGGCGCAAAATTCAATGCGGAGAAATTATGCCAATCGTCTTCAATCTCAGGGCCTTCCGAAACTGTATAACCAATTCGTTCAAAGATGTTAATGATTTCACTTCTTACAATCGATAAAGGGTGGCGCGCCCCAAGATTTGACGGTTCGGCAGAACGTGTTACGTCAACTCCCGAATCGCTTTCTGAACTTGATTCTAACTTTGTTTTAAGTTCTTCAAAAAGAGTCTCAGTGGTAATCCGCAAATCATTCAAGAGCTGACCAACAGTTCTTTTTTCTTCGTTCGGAACTTCTTTTAATTCTGTAAACAGTTGTTTTACAATGCCTTTACTTCCTAAATATTGAATACGAATAGCTTCCAAGGCAGCGGAATCGGTAATTTTAACACCAGCAATCTCCAGTTTTAAGGAAGCAATTTTGTCTTGTAAACTCATAATTTTCAACTTCTTTTTGGTTGAGAAAAGCAATTGTTGTAACTTTTGGTTCGATTTGTACGTTTAGCTACTGATGCAACAACCGACTTTGGTTGCGAATTTACAAATTATAGTACTGTTTGTGGTAAAGTAAAAAGATTATCTTTACCATCTAATTAATTAAAGTGACATGACGCTATTTCTGAAAAAACTAGGCTTTGTTTCAATCACCGCAATGCTTCTAGCTCTCAATTCATGTAAGAATAAGGATCCATCCGTTATGAAAGTTTTCGTTCGTAACGAAAGCAATGAATTACAGGCAAATGCAAAAGTTATTATTATCGCTGATGTAAACTCTGATCCGGAAACTCCGGCATACGTAGATACGGTTATGACAAATACTTCCGGTTTCGCGTATTTTGAAATGGACGAGTTCTTTGACGATTTAGATAAAGATCAAACAACAGGATATTTTGATATTGTTGCGAAAAAGGATACTCGTGAGGGAACTGAGTACACGAAGGCTCGCGCGCACATTACTACTGTTAGTACGGTATACGTACAACCATAATCCAGAATTAAAAATCAAATGAAAAATATATTTTCAACTTCAGTTATTACACTTGCGCTCGCTACTGCAGGTGTGTTTTTCTCGTCGACAGGTTGTCGCAAGAAAAAAGATACTATTGCGAAAGTTTATGTGCGTGATGCCAGCAACAATCCGGTTGTTGCAGCTCAGGTTGTTTTGGGTGGCCAGAATACCAACCCACCCGGAGAAGGATCTCAGAATCCGGTTGCGTTGTATGATACAACAACCACGAATGGATCCGGTGAAGCAATTTTCAATTTCAACGATGTTTACCAGCTTGGTCAGGCGGGTGTAGCAGTATTGGATATCACAGCAACTAAAGGAACTTCAACAGGAACAGGAATCATTAAAGTAGAACAGGAAACTACTTCTGAAGAAACTGTATTCTTGTAAACTCAAAAATTTTATAAAGCGAAGGCGTTTGTTATTTGACAGACGCCTTTTTTGTTTTTAACCGCTAAGAAGCAGAGAGCGCTGAGTTTTGTGATAGTGTCAATCAAACCGTTGGTTCAACCAAAACCGGGAAATTAACCGAATTGGCAATAAAACAGAGTTCGTGCGCTTTGGAATGAAGTAAAATTGCCTTTTTCATCATATCCGGGGAAAGAACGGTTACTTCCGGGTGTAAAACAACTCTCGTGAAACGACCACCTTTGCTGTTTTCCTCCATGGTTCCTTTTGGAGAATCTGAGTAATGTGTTACCACAATTCCGGCGTCGGAGCACAAATGCAAATACCAAAGCATGTGGCAGGAGGAAA
>CBFGMW010000164.1:0-5973 GCA_965649925.1 uncultured Fluviicola sp. | reverse complement strand
CTATTATAAAACATACACGGAATATTCAAACGGATATGGTAAACCAGTTGTTTTCTGTGAACAAGGAGGTATACTATATCCGGATGGCGCAGAATTTTCAGCGAATCCATGCTCAAATTATTCGATTCGAAAAATAGATGATGTCGTTACTGGCTTTACGGGTATAGCAGGCTTTTTTGCCTGGGATGGCTTTGGACAATTCGATAATTCGGTAGCATGGAATTCAACCATTAAAAGCTCCAACTGGATGAATAGTGACCAAGTCATCAATGTATTATCCACGTCTTGGGGAGATTGGAAACAGGGTCGGCAAATTGAGAAAATTGAAGCCGGACAGGCTCATACTTTTGTAAAGGAAAACCAGTATTATGTAGATCATTACGATGAAAATGCCGTTGGATACATTTATAACAGAACCTACAATTATTTAACCAAACAAACCGGCACACCATGCTCGGATAGTGACATTGACGATGAAGATGGTGACGATATTCACGAAGATTTTCAGAACCTGGAAAGTATTGATTGGCAGGAAGGATCGAATAATCTCTATGTTCTTCTTAAAGCAAATACGAATTACAAAATTACCTGGCATGACTTTCAAACCGGAATTCAAATCGGCGAGGAAGAATGTGACGGGACAGGACTCGACCACCGGTTTAAACTGAAGTTTCCCGAATTGACAGTTTATGAAGCAGAAATTGACCGGCCTGTTTTGTGGTATGTGATTGAACAGTACAACTGCCAGCAGGGAATAGCTCAATCTGGCAATTCTCCTGAACAACAGAAATTAAGATCAGACTTATTATATACTGAAAACACAGAAGATAATATAAGTTTCAGAATCTCTCCAAATCCGTTTAAAGACCACCTGATCCTTGATCTTGTTGCCGATGAGTACATTGAAATCTTTACGATCTCGAATGAACGTGTGTTTTCTGCTCAACTTGAGAAAGGAGAAAATAAATTGAATGTTGATTTTCTCGCTTCCGGGGTCTATTATTTGAAGTTCTCATCCAAAAACGAGACCTTTAAGATTGTGAAAATGTAATGTACATAACTTATTGAATTATGAAATCATTGACACTCCTTCTTTTGCTCCTTGCTATAAATCCTTTCAGCGTTAAGTCTCAATCGCTTATTGTTGGAGTGCGGGAAAAAGTTTTTTACTTCTCGGACTACGATCCTTTCAACTTTCATGAAATTGATTTGGGTTACGGATGGGATAGATTGTCTTTTGATAGTCAATTCAGTTTCTCCCTTGGTAATTCACAAGTTCTAAGAATAGCCAACATTGGGGCGGGGGTTAGAATGCAATTATTTCCATATAATTCATTGGGCAATTTATTCGTAGAGGCCAATGCCTGTACACAACTTTATACCAGCGATCATGGTGCCTATATTGGAGTCAATTATTACAAGTTCTATGATCCTGATCTGCGCTGGCAGTTTAACCGCATGAATTACGAGCAGTTTACCGGGCTCGGAGGTAATCTTTATTATAAAGGATTTCAGCTGTATTTATCAGCAGGTTGGGCCTATCGTGTTATGAGCCATTACATAGACAATTCAGGACCTGATTACCGGAAATCTGGCAGTATTGCTTTTAACGGTGGCTTGAAGTATTTTATACCACTAAAGAAATAAGAAAGCGCCTGGTTTTTTAGGTTTTCAAAATCCCGGAAGCAGAAATGTTACCGGGATTTTGTTTATTCTGCTATTTTTGCCCCAAACAGATTTAGATTATGAAAGCATACGTTTTTCCGGGTCAGGGTGCCCAATTCTCAGGAATGGGCAAGGACCTTTACGAGGCATCAGACATTGCCAAAGAAATGTTTAACAAGGCCAATGAAATTCTTGGTTTCGATATACAACAAATCATGTTCGAAGGAACGGATGAGGAGTTGAAACAAACAAAAGTTACACAGCCTGCAATCTTCTTACACTCAACGATTCTTGCAGCTTGTTTGGGCGATTCTTTTCAACCCGATATGGTAGCAGGACATTCATTAGGAGAAATCTCTGCGTTGGTTGCTAACCAGACGTTGTCGTTTGAAGACGGGCTGCGTTTGGTTTATAAGCGCGCTTTGGCGATGCAGGCTGCCTGTGAAGCAGTTCCTTCTACAATGGCTGCCATTCTTGGTCTGGAAGACGAAGTGGTTGAGCAAATTTGCGCTGAAGTTGACGGAATAGTTGTTGCAGCGAATTACAACTGTCCGGGACAATTAGTGATCTCAGGAAGTATTCCTGCCGTTGAGGAGGCTTGTGCTAAATTAACCGAAGCGGGAGCTAAAAGAGCTTTGATCCTTCCGGTTGGCGGAGCATTCCACTCTCCTTTGATGGAACCTGCACGCGAAGAACTGGCAAAGGCAATTGAGGGAACAACATTCAATACACCGAAATGTGCGGTGTACCAAAATACAAACGCAAAAGCGGTAACCGATCCTTCAGAAATTAAGAAAAACCTGATTGAGCAACTAACAGCTCCGGTTCGCTGGACTCAAATTATGAATAACATGATAGCTGACGGTGCTTCCGAAGTAATTGAAGTTGGCCCGGGCAAAGTGCTGCAGGGTCTGTTCAAGAAAGTAGACAGAGCATTTCCCTGTTCAAGTGCAGAATTAATTTCCGCGTAATAATATTCTATTTGTAGTGGCAGGTCGCGCGACCTGCCACTACAAACATCATTAAATCAAACTCACCTTATGAAAACCAAATTCATGATCGCATTTGTTGCACTTGGTCTAATTGCAACAAGCTGTAAAAAAGACAAAGAAACCACAACATCAGGTACTCCGGCTTTAAAAGGATTTTATCTGAAAGTAGACGGGACTCCATACACAGCATCCGGCAGTACTTCGCAGCACACCAGCGGATTAATCTTATATTCTACAACTATTGGCACAAACATGAGTTTCTATTTACGCATGGAAGACACGTTACAGCCAGGTACATATAACATTCTTCCGAACGGAAGTTTCAGACTGAGTCATACCGATGATAGCTTTGCTACCGCTGGTTATGGTTCCATTTCGGGTTCTGTAACCATCGTGTCGAATGATCCTGCAGTACATCGAATTTCGGGAACGTATAACTGTATCCTTGAAAAAGCAGATCTGAGTGCAACAAAGCAAGTTACAGAAGCTGAATTTAATATTACTTATCCCTGAATGGGGATAAGTCGTGACTTGTCACTACGAACATTACCAACAAAAAAACGGGAGCCTTTTGAGCTCCCGTTTTTAATATCAAAACATTCAGATCTTACAATCCGAAAGCAGTTTGCACTTTATCCAGGTAATCTAACTTCTCCCATGTAAACAATTCGATTTCTTTTACCAAAGTTGTTCCGTCCGGAGCTTTAAACGTTTTCGTAACCACTTCATTTTTACGTCCCATGTGACCGTAAGCAGCAGTTTCAGAATACATTGGGTTTCTCAATTTCAAACGCTGCTCAATTGCATAAGGACGCATATCGAAGATCTCCTCACATTTCTTAGCAATCTCTCCGTCAGTCATTCCCACTTTCGATGTTCCGTATGTATTGATAAACAATCCACATGGTTTAGCAACACCAATAGCGTATGAAACCTGAACCAAAACCTCATCACATAATCCGGCAGCAACCAGGTTTTTAGCGATATGACGTGTTGCATAAGCAGCAGAACGATCCACTTTAGAAGGATCTTTTCCTGAAAAAGCTCCTCCACCGTGAGCACCTTTTCCACCGTATGTATCCACGATAATCTTACGACCTGTTAATCCGGTATCTCCGTGAGGACCACCAATCACAAACTTCCCTGTTGGATTGATATGATAAGTAATTTGATCTGTAAATAATGAACGTAACTCCGGCTTCAATTTAGCAGTAACGCGAGGAATAACGATATTGATAATATCCGATTTGATTTTAGCCAGCATTGCAGGCTCATCATCAAAATCATCGTGTTGTGTAGAAACAACAATTGAATCGATACGTTGTGGAACGTTATCATCTGAATACTCGATAGTAACCTGAGATTTTGCATCCGGACGTAAATAACCGATCAAGTGCGGTTCGTTATTGCGAATGTGTGATAATTCCTGAAGTACTTTATGAGCCAAATCCAAGGCCAAAGGCATGAAATTGTCAGTTTCGCGTGTTGCGTAACCAAACATCATTCCCTGGTCACCCGCTCCCTGAGCGTTTGCTTTTGCTTCAAAATCGTCGTTTGAAACCACACGGTCAACACCCTGATTGATATCAGATGACTGATCATGAATAGCAGACAAAATTCCACAAGAATTCGCCTCAAACATGTATTCTGATTTTGTATAACCGATTCGGGCAATAACTTCACGTGCAATTGCCTGAACGTCTAAGTAGGTTTTTGTTTTCACCTCACCAGCCAATACTACCTGACCTGTTGTAACCAGGGTTTCACAAGCTACTTTCGATGTTGGATCGAATGCCATGAAATGGTCAATCAATGCGTCAGAAATTTGATCTGCAACTTTATCTGGGTGTCCTTCAGATACTGATTCTGAGGTAAACAAATATGACATAGTCTCTAAAAATTGATTTATTAAGGCGCGAAATTAATGAAAAAAAAAGGAAGTTTCATCACACAACCACAATGAATAACAACTCTTTGATTTTTAGCAATTTTCGATCAAAACTGTTCTTTTTTCAACACTATGACCGCTTTGTTCATTATTCGAACTAAAAAACCAAGAATTCCGTATATTCATTAAAACTAGGCTTATGAAATCTTTTTGCATAATTCTTTCCGGTTTTCTGATAACTCATTCTCAGATCAGCTGTTTTGGTCAAACGGCTTCAAACAAATCCAGCAAGCCTGTTTACACGGTTTTTTACGGGAGAGACCTTCCCAATTTAGAATATCCAGATGACGCGAAAGTGGAAGAAGGAAACCTGGTGAACAACCGAAAGGAAGGATATTGGTCGCGTTATTATGAAGATGGATTATCACTGAAACAAAAAGGAGAATTTGAAAATAACCGCCCAAACGGAAACTACACGAAATATTATCAGAACGGAAGAATTAAAGAAACCGGCACTTTCACAAACCTTGGTTTCAAGGATTCTTTAAAACGTTATTGGGAAAATGGTAAACTGGAATATGAAGCAATCTATAATCAGGAAGGAAAAGAACAGGGCACGGTGAACTATTACTACAAATCCGGACAACTGGAATACAGTTACGATGCCGTTAACGGGAAACCTACCAATCAGAAACGATATAACGAAGACGGAACTGTTCTTGATTTGAAAGCTGAAAGAGAAGTAACGATTGTAGAAACAGAAGTGTTCTCAAAAAAGATAATGGCACCAAACCTCATTGATACTGAAATACCTGCTTCGTTCAAAGCCAACGACTATAATAAAATTCTGCGTCATGATTTAGTTTACCAGGAAGGAATTTTCAAAAACGGACAATTGTTCGATGGCAAATGCTATATTTATAACGAAAGCAATCAAATCATTAAAATCGAAATCTACAAAGAAGGATTCCTTCATTCTTACGGGCAAATCTAATGCGAACACTTCTACTCTTTCTAACCTTCATCATTCTTTCCGACGCCAAAGCGCAGGAAACACTCAACTTCAGCGATTCGCTCGGAAGAAAGCAAGGGCATTGGATTTTCTATGGAAAAGACCGGCCTGATCTGAATTTCCCTGCAGATGGAAAAGTTCAGGAAGGAAACTATGTAGATGATCGCAAAGAAGGAACGTGGGTTTATTACCATGATGATGGAAAAACTCCTAAATTGAAGGGCGAATACAAGAACAATCGTCCAACAGGGGCTTACGTTAAAAGCGGAAGTTCCGGACAGATCAGAGAAACCGGGACTTTTGAAAAGAACATGTTTCGTGATTCGATTAAACGCTTCTACGACAATGGCCAACTGGAATACGAAGCATGGTTTAATGAAAACGGGAAAGAGGAAGGAAGAGTGAATTTTTACTAT
>CBFGMW010000163.1:0-5989 GCA_965649925.1 uncultured Fluviicola sp. | reverse complement strand
GACCAAAAAATTCAATAATCAAAAAAATATTTGAGTTTTAACATTTGGAAGTAATCAAAATCCCCGATTTAACTACTAAACCGGGGATTTCTTCTCTTTAATTTACTTAAGTTAAGTGGCGTAAACCTAACCAGCGCCAGTATTAACCCTGCCCTTCAGATCTTCTGCTCCGCCCATTCGTCTACGCCCTGCCTGTACGCTTGCTTTGCCGAATTTATATGTGAAACTAACTGTTGCGACTCTGGTATCCCGTTTAACGATAAACGATTCCCTGTAGTCTGTAAAAGCCACGTTTGCCCGAATGGAGTTCGAGAAAAAGACATCTGTGAGCGCCATTTTCAAAATGCATTTACCATCCTGAAATTTCTTTTGTACCGCTATACCGGTAAATGTGATTCTTTGAATGCTATCGAAAGCATATACTTCTTTTGTATGATAATAACCGTTCCATTCGAATGACCAGCCCTTCTTTGCAGTGAATGAGGAAATCGCCGAAAGATCTCCAACAAGTGAGCCCTGGTTGCTAATCGTTGTTCGCGCGACATCTCCGGAATAGAGTGCAACGTATGCGGAAGCAGACAAATTAATGTTCCACCAATCTGCTACTTTAATAGGTGCTGTAAATGAAGCCGAGTAAACAGAAGCTCTATCCAAATTAACATTTGTCTGAACTGTCAGATTTTGCTGATCGGTCAGCGGAGCAATGACTTCCGTAATATTTCCTTTCGTTACACTTGCGCTTAAAGTGAAAACATAATTCTGCAGCAATAAATAAGTAAAATCGGCACTGTAAGTTGTTTGAGGGCGCAAATACGGATTCCCTTCGCGGTAAGTTGAAGGATCAAGGTAAAATTTGAACGGATTCAGCTGGTCATAACTCGGTCGGTCTATTCTTCTCCCGATTGCTAATTCAAACTGGTGCTTTTCAGAATTATGAAACCCGATAAAAGCGGTCGGGAATAATTGCAAATACATCGTATCAGTGCGCTGCTTGGTAGTAACCTGGTTTCCGGTTAAATCAGTCAATTCCGCACGCAAGCCAAGCTGTAAATCTACTTTATTCCATGATTTTCGAATACTAGAATATACCGCATGAATGTTTTCAGTGTAGATGAAATGATTGCTTTTTGTAGTGTCTACAACCGGCGTTCCCGAACTTGCATCATAGAAGATTACATCATTGTCGGCAATCACTCTGCTCGATTTGATTCCTGCTTCCAATGTTCCGAAATTGGAAAATTCTTTTACCAAATCGCTCTTGAAAGAAAATATACTCAGATTCCCTCCCAAATCGCCGGTTAAACGGTATTGCGGTGCATACACTTGATTATTCGGGAGCAAATAATCGGTTACAAATAACTGGTCCGACTGATGAGCGAATACAGCTCCGTCGAAATCTGCCGAAACGAATGATCCGATTGAATCAATGGTTCTTTTTATATAAAAATTACCCGAGCCATTCAGCCAGTGATCTTGCACTTCGCTGTACGTGGTGAATTTAGAAGTTAAGCTATAAGTCGAATCAATCACATCGGAGCTATTATTTCCAAGCCTGGTATGACCGTTTGAAACACCGTTAAGAGAAAAACCATAAGTCAGTTTCTTACTCGGAGCGAAATCTCCTGAGGTACGCAACGAATGATTCTGAACCGGAAATGTAAAATAGTTTTTCTGGATGTAAGACCCTTGAAAAGTATCGTTTGAATAGAAATGTCGATTCAACTGCAGATCATTGAATCCTTTTCTGTAAGAATATCCGTAGGAAGCAAAAAATGCCGCTTTTTTAGTTCTGTGATTCAAAGAAAGCGCGTGTGACGTTTTCGCATACACTCCCTGTCCGTACGTTCCGGCATAAGTTCCGTTGGTTCCCTGGCGAACATCTTTCTTTAAAATTATATTGATGATCGCCGTTCCGGCAGCATCATACTTGCTGGAAGGTGTATGAATACATTCAATTTTATCAATACCGGAAGATGGTATTCCACGCAAATAATTCGCCAGATCACTGCCCGACATAGGAAGTGATTTCCCGTTTATCTGAACCACTATGCCATCTTTTCCGTTTAAACTAATATTGTCTGTCGAACTAATACGTACTCCTGGCGCTAATGCCAAAACCTCAAAAGCCGAAGCACCTGCAGCAGATAGAATTTGGTCGACATTCACAATAAAAGCACCTTGCTTCTTTTCTATCATTGGTTTTTGCGACGAAATCACAACCTCATCAATCTCACCCGAACGAATGCAATTTATTTCCAGTACTCCGGAATTAGTTTGCTTCCCGGAAGTATACGTCCCTATTTTCTCGTGTTCCACTTTCACAAAAAAAGAATCAACCTGCGGTGACAAAACAACAAAATTCCCGTCGGTATCCGAAAAAGCAGAACCCAGTAAAATCGTATCGGAAAGAAAAATGGCAACAAAAGCATTATCGAGAGGTAGATTTTCGGAAACAACTCTTCCCTTTATCTCAATAGTTTGAGCATTTACCTGCTGAAGAAGAGCAAAAAACAAAATGAGTAAAATATGTTTCATATCACGGGTTTAACAAAGTTGCGACAAAAAGAAACGGCGTCTATTGTCCTTTTTTTCATCTCTGCAAACATAATTGATATGTCAATATGTGAAAGTTATTTTAATTTTTTTTAACTTTATTGATATGTCAATGTTTTTAAATTTCAAATACATTTGTAAAACCAATAACATCCAAATGAAACTGAGACAAATAGACTACGACCGGCAGGCAATACATCAGTTAGTCATGTATATGCAGGACCATTGCACTGAACCTTTCAATGCGGAGAAACACGCAGGTGTCATCTGCTTTTCAACCAGCAAGTTGAATAAGGTTTTTAAACTACATCAGGGAGTTGGCCCGGGAACCTACTTCAGACAATTGAGAATTAGAAAAGCACTTGAAATGTATCAGAGAGGAACAACAAATTGGACAGAAATTAGTTATTTAGTTGGATATGCCGACTTGCCTTCATTCTCCAAAGCTTTCAAGCGAGTTACAGGAGTCAATCCGAAACAATTCAGTGCACAGCAATTTCCCCGATAATTCTAACCATATTTATACAAATAATAAAACACAATTCTTAAATTCGTGAGCAAACAACAAAACTTGGAAAAGTTAGATTCAATCATCTTTTACACGATAGACAAAGCCATGCGCTCCTATCGGCAATTTGCTCAATCTGAGTTAAAACGCCATGGCTTTACTATCACAATCGACCAGTGGTTGATTATAAAATGTTTGCTTGAAAATCCTGAAATGTCTCAAATTGAGATTTCAGAACGTGTGTTTAAAGACAACGCCTCGGTTACCCGTATTATAGAACTTCTGGTGAAGGCCAAATATGTCTCCCGAAAAGTAAATAAACAGGATAGGCGAAGAAGTTTGTTAACTGTTACGAAACTAGGTGAAGAAACAATTGAAGCAGTGAATAAACTGGTTTTGGTTTACCGTGCAAAAGCATTGAATGGGGTTTCATTGGAAGAAATCGATAATACGATGCGGATTATGACAATTATTTCGGACAATTGTAAAAAATAGTCTCTTCTGTTCATTCACTTTGGCGAAGCAGTGAACAGTTTATCAACCGGCTTATTCTTTGAATTCCGGAATCGATTTCAGAATGTTGAGACATTACTCGATTCCTTTTCGTTTTTTTGTACTGTGAAACGAGAGATTATTGAAACCGGTGACGGATCTAAAACCATTTTCATTCCGGAATGGAATGAGCATTATCATTCGTCGCACGGCGCACTGCAGGAAGCACAGCATGTTTTTATTTCCAACGGATTAAATCGAAAAACCGAAGATTATCTGACTATCCTTGAAATGGGCTTCGGAACAGGTTTAAATGCGCTTCTCACCTATTTTTCCAGCGAAAAGCGAAATCAATACGTTCACTATATCGGAGTGGAGGCTTTTCCCCCAACTGAGGAAGAATGGCGCGCAATGAATTATACTGATTTTTCTAAAGATGTCGAATCGATTCCGGTATATGAAGCTTTGAACACTTCTCCGTGGAACCAAACAACTTCATTAGAGGAACATTTCGTTATTGATAAACGAAACACCAAACTCGAGGACCTGGAACTTCAGGATGAATCCATTGATCTGATCTACTTCGATGCATTCGGTCCGCGCGTTCAACCGGAATTGTGGACACTGGAAATATTTCAAAAACTCTATAAGTCGCTTTCAAAAGGAGGTGTTCTTGTGACCTACTGTGCAAAGGGACAAGTAAAACGCGATTTGAAATCTGCCGGATTTATTGTTGAGAGTCTCCCCGGACCTCCCGGAAAACGCGAAATGACCAGAGCTTTGAAGAAATAACCGCGTAGATCATTACAACCTTTCAACCTGTTTCGTATTTATAAATCATGAAAAGCATAATCACCATTATTCTCATTTCGGCGTTTAGCGGCCTTTTTGTTCGCTGTACATTAGAAAAGCGACTATATAATCGTGGTTTTCACGTTGAATGGAATAAAAAAATTCATCAGCGCACGGAAAAGTTAACTGCAGAAAAGAAAAAAACCGATCAGATTAAGTTTACTGCTAAAGCGTACTCTCAAAACGATTCCGTAATTGAGATTCAAGAAAGGATTGTTCCTTCGGAAGACTCCCCGGAACTTGCTTTTAACATTCATAATGTTAGTCGAAAAGAAACGGAGAAAGACACTTATTCTTCCTTTGACAAGCAAACGAGAACCAAGCTGTCAAAAAAAGTGGAATCGGATGAAACAAAAGTACCTGCAAATAAGAAAGCTCTGATTTTCGCACTCGTTTTCACCTTAGTTATTATTGGATTCATTGTTTTATTAGTCAGTTTAAACCCTGCCATTAGTGCAGAAATGATCACTTTAGGATTAATCATAGTAATCTTTGGAACAGCAATATTCTTCGACAAAATATTTAATCGAAAGTCAAAACAAGAAGACGCTGCAAAGGAGAATACAGAAATTGAAGAAGAAAAGCCTATATCATCAGACGATTCACCGAAATTGGCAGATTCGAAAAGAACATTAACAAATAAAAGAAGCAATGCAATTGTGTTAACTGTAATTAGTCTTCTGGCAATCGGACTCGGAATTTTGGCTTTACTCAGTGCAATGGCATCTGCAGGGATTTCTGGCGGGGTTGGTTTAGGATTGGTGGCACTGTTTTCAGTTTTATTGGGCTTTCTATTTTTAATGATTTCGGCTGTACTTTGGTCAGACTACCATGATGCAAAAAAAGCCGCGGAAACGAATGAAACCGAACCAGAGTTGCCACCTACTCCAAAAGTAAAAGGTCGTGGATGGATTCTTCTTGGAATTCTGATTTTAAGTATTTCCGCTGCAGTTTTTGACTATTTCAGAACCAACTAATACATTCATCAAGTACTCAATCTTATTTATTTGTTTAATCAGTTTTCTCACTGTTCGCTGCACAACCCTTATCTTTACCTCATGCGTTTGTTGTTTCTTATCACTTTTACGTTTTGCGGAAAGACCTGGTCACAAAACGTTTTATTCGCTCAAAAAAATCCTGCTGATACGGGATTGAGTATTTATTTCGATTGCAATGGCTACATCTATCCACCTCTTGCTATCGACCATAAAGAATTTACCGGAATGAACGGTTCATTAGTAAGCTGGTATTCCACGCATTGGCAAGAAACCGATTCCCTGATGGAATTGTATCATATTCCAATCAATCGCAGAGGTGCTGAAGCGAGAAAGAGCATTCAGGACTTGAATGACACACTTATTAAACGGAAAATTCACTATCTCGACTCGCTTGCAAATGGGAACGGTTTGGAGTTTTACATTCACGGATTCCGGAAATCGTACCTGGAAAAAGGTCAGGATGTGACATCTGTTACAGAATTCGGGATGCTCGAAAGATCTTTGGATAGTTCCCGAACACGAAAAAACCTGGTTGTTTGGGTGTATTGGGACGGAATGTATGATTGTTGTTTTTCTTCCGATTTCA
>CBFGMW010000162.1:0-5993 GCA_965649925.1 uncultured Fluviicola sp. | reverse complement strand
TTGATCGTGATCACAAGTTCCGATGTATAATTGTTTTGCATACCGTGCATGAATGATTATCTCTGTTAAATCAAAATTGTTAAGAAGAGGAAGAATAGTCAAAATGTCCGTTGTGTCCTCCATTCCCATGCGCATTTTGATCCCGATTTTCAAATTGGTTTGAGGAATTACTTCTTCGAGGATATTAACTATCGACTCCGGTTTATTTAGTAATCCGGCACCCAAATCTCTGTTTGTCACCATCGGATACGGACAGCCTAAATTCCAATTTACTTCGTTGTATCCAAGTTCTTCGATGTAGCGGGCCATAATAAGAAAATCAGAAGAACCGCACGCCATTAATTGAGGGATAATCGGGAAAAGGCTATTGTGTTTGGGTAAAATATCTTTCTTTGGACCTTCTTTTATCGATCCGTCGTTATTCATTTTTAAATATGGTGCGTAGAATTTATCAACTCCACCGAAAACCTTGAAGTGGGCATTTCTGAAATGAAAATCTGTGTAAGTCTGAAGCGGAGCAAGAGCTAATTGCATCACGGGCTTATGGAGTGGTTACCGAAACGGGCAGAATTTTCCCCTTAAAATAGTTTCCTGAATTCAGGGCGAAGTTTAAGATGAAATCGGCCATTTCACTTGCTGAATGAGGAGCATCATATCCGGGAAACGCTTGTGCGAGCATCTCGGTCTGAACTGCACCTAAACACAAACAATTAATGGAGAAATCACTTTCTTTATATTCCTCAGCCAACAGTTCTGTTAATGAAACCAAAGCTGCTTTCGAAGTCGAATAAGCCGATAAACCGGCAAATTTCATTGTTCCCTGAAAACCACCCATCGATGAAATCATTACAATGTGCCCGGATTTCGCCATTTTCGGAATGCAAACCTGTGTGATTTCCATTACGGACATCACATTTACCTGGTAACAGTTTTGAATTTCTTCACGCGTGAGTTCTAAAAAAGGTTTCACAACAATTTGCCCGGCGTTATGAATCAAAATGTCAATTTGATCGATATTTTTAATCAGATCCTCGAAATCTTTTTTTACCGTCTCACTGGTTAGGTCCAGCTGATGATAAACGGTATGGTCGTTTTGTGAAGCCGTTACTTTACTTCGTGAAAAACCATGAGTGTTGTGTCCAAGCTCAGAAAATTTTGCTGCTAGTTCTCTTCCAATTCCTCTGCTGGACCCAATTATCAAAACCGTTTTAGGCATTGAAATCCAATTTTAATACTTCACTTGTGGGATGCGACTGGCATGCTAAAATATAGCCCTGGCTCACTTCTTCATCCGTTAAAGCAAAATTGACATTCATTCGAACAGATCCTTCAATAATTTTGGCTTTACACGTACAGCAAACTCCTCCGCGGCAAGAATAGGGAACATCGGCGCCTTTTTTGTCCAAAGCATCCAGAATAGTACTTCCTTTTGTGTCTAATTCCAATTGGAATAATTCTCCGTCCAGCAAAGCACTAACATGGCTTTTTCCTTCAAAAAATGCCGTAGAAACAGTTTCCTCTGATTTCATGTGAACGGGAGTAGTGAACAGTTCGAAATGGATATTCTCCTTCTTCACTCCAAATACCATCAATACTTCCTGGATATCTATAATCATGTCTTCAGGGCCACACAAGTAGAACTGATCGGCACGTAAAATGGAAAGATCCGCTTTAATTGCTTCGCTGATCATTTGTTTGTTCATTCTGCCATGAAGGGCTCCCTGAATGGTTTCCTGGCTGTAAAACATTTTGGTAGTGCAATTCGCAAGATTAGCAACTTCTTCTGCAAACATTACGGAGTCCTTGCTTTTATTTCCATAAAAAAGAGTAATGTTGCCATCTTGTTTGGCTACTTTTTTAGCTAATGAAAGAATAGGAGTGATTCCGCTTCCTGCTGCAAAAGCAACAATATGTTTAGCAGGATTCCCTAATTTGAAATTTCCGTAAGGGACTGAAACGTCAACCGTTGAACCAACCTCGATGTTTTGTACAATCTCGTTTGAAACCTTTCCACCCAAAACTGCCTTTACACCAATAGCCAATCCTTCATCTTCTCCTGAACAAATGGAATAAGAACGAATTTCCTTCTTTCCGTCGATTTCAAAAGTAACATTTACATATTGTCCGGCTTCAAACGCAAAACTGGCTTTTAATTCTTCCGGAACGGCGAAACGGATCATAACCGAATCTGCGGTCAGTTTTAGTTTCTCAGAAACCTGAAGAAGTGCAGATTTAACGGTTTTCTCATCCGTCGAACGCCCTGCGTTCTCTTCTTTCTTATTAAAGCGTGAAAATAGTCCCATATTATTCGTCGAATGATACAATTAATTCTTTTGAAGTCGGATGTGCCTGACAGGTTAAAATATATCCGGCTTCCATTTCTTCTTTTTCTAATGCGTAGTTCACATCCATTACTGCAGTTCCCTGAAGTATTTTTGCTTTACAGGTACAGCAAACTCCTCCTTTACAAGCGTATGGAAGATCTGCTCCCATATCGTAACCTGCTTCCAAAACACTTTTTCCGTTCGAATCCAGGTCCATTACATAATGGTCGTCATCTAAAATGATCGTTACTTTTGAATGAACAATCTCTAAATCGGTTTGAACGTGTTCTTTTTTCGGAATTGCAGATGTTCCGAACAATTCAAAATGAATGTTCTTTTCATCAACTCCAAATGCAGACATACCATTTTTTACAGCGTGAACCATACTTTCCGGGCCACAGATGAAAACTCCGTCAATAGATTGATTTCCGAAGAAAGCTTTACAAATGTCAGCTACTTTTTCTTCATCGATTCTGCCTTTTTGTAAACGGTTACCCAAACTTTCTCTGCTTAGAACATGAATCAACCGGAATCGGTCCATGTGCAGATTCTTCAGGCTTTCGAGCTCTTCTCTGAAAATGATACTGGCAAAACCTTTGTTTCCGTAAATCATGGAGACTTCACTGTCCGGCTCATTTTGCAAAATGTTTTTTGCAATCGCAATAACCGGAGTAATTCCGGATCCTGCCGCAAAAAGCACATAAGATTTCTTCGCAGATTTTTCAGCTTTGTGAATGAAGTGCCCCATTGGCGTCATTACTTCTAGCTCATCTCCGGTTTTTAGATTAGATATTGCCCAGCTTGAAAAACGTCCATCCTCGACTTTTTTAACCACAACACATACTTTCCCTTCCGTTGGAGCTTTACAAATTGAATAACTTCTTCTCAATTCTTCATCATTGAGAAATGCCTTAATGGTGAGATATTGTCCAGCCTCGTATCGATAAGCCTCAGTTAGTTCTGCAGGAATATCGAAACAAATAGAAACAGCATCTTCAGTTTCATGTTGCATTTCATTTATTTTCAAACGATGAAAAGTTGGAGTCATTGAAAAAAAGTTTCGACAAAAATAGTAAGAAAAAGCGATAGTCTGCCGTGAGGGAACGACCGACCGGTGACAAGCGTTAATACGAATAGAAATAGGGAGAAGCGAAATTTTTGAATACTCTATATTGAGATACCTTGGAGTGGTTCATGTTCTTTAGAATCGAAGTATGCTGAAGGAATGAATTAAGATCGAAGGAGCGGATAATATTGTAAAGTAATTTAACGTTAATATGTGAGTAAATACATTTTTTGGTCAGAAGTGAATTTCTTTGTAAATTGTGAACAGAATGACAACAAAACGACAACATTTGGTAGTAACGGAAGGAATCGCAGTCAGTGTCAATACGATGTTCAGAACTGATATCTCTAACGCTAAGGATGGAATATACTTCTATCACTATAATATTAACATTGAAAACCGAAATGATTTCCCGGTTCAATTATTACATCGCGACTGGTTTATTTTTGATTCGCTCCATGCTTCAACCCATGTAAGCGGTGAAGGAGTTATTGGTCAGCAGCCCGTTTTGCAACCGGGCGAGATCTATAATTACACAAGTGGCTGTGAAATTCGTTCCGAAGTAGGCTCAATGACTGGCTTCTATACCTTCGTGAATCAGGATTCAACACATTTGTTCCGCGTAGAAATTCCTACATTTCAATTGGTTTTTCCTGGAAAACTGAATTGATGTTTACTTCTGTTTTCTTAACCTGAGAGCTAAGAAAATACTGAGTATTGCCAAAACCACAATGACAATCCACTCAATTGAAATTTGTTTCCAAAAACCATCATCAGACATCAACCCTTCTGATTCTGCTTCAATTTCCAGACGCATAAATTCAAGTTGTTTATTTTTGATCTCTTCTTCGTCTTTTAAATTTTGGGTAATTGTTTCATCCTGAAGATCAATATAGCGTTCAAGATAGTGGTTTGCCTGCTTAAAATCGTTCGTGTTTTTATACAGGTTCGCCAAAACAAACAGTGCATCTTTCTGTTCGTTACGTAAATTATTGCTGCGGGCGTATTCAAGCGAACGTTTATACCATGCTTCAGCCAAAGCAGTTTTCCCAATATAGAACTGGTAATCCCCCAGATTGTAATAACTATCGGCTATGGCGCGCTGATCTTTTGCTTTTAAACGTTTTTCCAGACCAATCTCAAAATATTCCCTGGCTCTAACAGTATCACCTTTTTCAAAATAAATGATAGCTAAATTGTTGATCGCATGTCCCAATGACGTAGTTAAATCTAATTCTTTTGCAAGTGAATACGACTCTTTGAAAAATTTTTCGGCTTGTTTCAAGTCGCCCGATAAACGATAAATATCCCCTAATCTGGCATAGGCAGCACTCATTCCACGTTTTAAACCAAGGGTTTTTGCTTTTGCCAGGTATTTCTGATATTCCTTTATCCCTTTGCTCTTCTGGTTTTTAAGTATATAAGCTTCCGCAAGAGAAATCATCCCATAAGTCTGAACTTCCGGATCAGAGCATTTCGTACTGTGCTTGATCGATTTTTCCGCCCAATACATAGCTGAAGAAGCATCTTTTTCCAACCGATATCCCTGACTGATAATTTTGCAGGCAATACTCAGCTGCTCATCGTCGCCCCGTTCTTCCATATTCGCCAGAAGTGCTTTTGCAGTTAGAATACCATCTGCAGTTTTCCCGATTTCAACATAATATTCGGATAGAATAAGCTTTCCGGTTTCAATTGCCGGGAAATAATGTTCGTCGATTCCATAATAGAAAAGATCTTCTCCCAGGGTAGCGAGTGAATCTTTATTCTCACTGATATATATTGCTGCTAAATCAGAGGCCGCTTTTACCTTCGATGACGGAGAGCCGGTCCTGTAAGTAACTAATAGTTTTTGGGTATCTTGTCCAAAACCGGCAAATGACAGGAAAAGGAAAGCTAAAATAGAATAGTATGTTTTCAAAAGCTGTTTTTTACAATGATACAAAATTAGTGGTTTTAAGCTTTAAGTCTCAGTGAAACAATTCGCATTGTAGAATACAATTCCATCCTTTTGCGTAACTTTACCCTGCAAAATTTTAAGTATGTCGAATGCGATTTTTACCGTTCCTAAAGCAGTGAACGAGCCAGTTAAAGCCTATGCTCCCGGGAGTATAGAACGCGATTCTCTAATTGCTGAATATAATAAATTGTACAATCAGGATCCTATTGAGATTCCGTTATATATTGGTGGACAGAAGATCACAACTGCCGACAAACGTCCAATGTCGCCGCCACATGAAAAGGCGAAAGTTATTGGTCATTTTTCTTATGGAACTGCTAACCATGTAAGTCAGGCAATTGATGCGGCTTTAGCTGCGAGAACAGAGTGGGCTAATTTACCCTGGGAACAGCGTGCTGCAATCTTTTTGAAAGCTGCTGATTTACTTGCCGGGCCATTCAGAAACAGAATGAACGCTGCTACCATGCTTGCTCAGTCGAAAAATGTTATGCAGGCGGAAATTGATGCCGCATGTGAGTTGATTGACTTTTTCCGTTTTAATGTTCAATACATGACTCAGGTTTATCGCGAGCAGCCTGAATCATTACCAGGAATGTGGAACCGCTTGGAATACCGCCCGCTGGAAGGATTCGTATTCGCTGTA
>CBFGMW010000161.1:0-6052 GCA_965649925.1 uncultured Fluviicola sp. | reverse complement strand
GAACCCGATGTTAAACCGGTTAAATCATTGTCTCCATAGGCAATCCCTGCGAATCCACCGCCCGGATTTCCCGATGCAGTTCCCACTGTTGCGTAACCAGCGCCGCCGCCGCCGCTCCAGCTGCCACCCGCTGTATTCGCACCTCCGATATTGTTTCCGTCCGAACCTATTACAGGACCTAAACTACTTGAGAATGATCCGTTACCGCCATTGGCACCGCCGGCAGTACCAATACCGCCGTTACCACCATTTGAATAAGTAACCCCTTCTCCACCATTTCCACCGCTTACGGTTAAAATTCCTTCAATGGATGCTGTTCCCTGGCAATAAATGATCAGAGGGTTATTTCCGCTAACATGCACCGTAACGCCGGCATCAATAGTAAACGAAGTAAAATTGTATGTTGAGCCTGCAATAGTGGTATCAACCGTTGCATGGAAACCACCGTCAGCTCCGGTTCCTGAGTAGAAGCATTGAGCCAATACCGAAAGTGGAGACAGTAGTAGAATAAGTAGAGTAGATTTCATAAATTTTTTTTACAGCTGCAAATGTAAGGTTTCAAAACGAAGATTCCGGAAAAAAAATAGGGATCTGCCGTGGCAGATCCCTATTTGTTAAATGTTTTACTTTTCTATTATTGCTTCGTAATCTTCACCGTTTGGATCTGATTTCCAATAGCTATGTTCAGGAAGTAAATACCTTTCGATTCACGTGATAAATCAATTTGAGTCCCTGAATTACAGTTATCAACCAGGCGAATTACACGGCCAGCAACATCCGTTACAGTTACGTTTGCTGTTTCTACAGAACCGAATTGAACCGTTACAGTACTGTTCGTTGGATTCGGGAAAACAGAAATGTTGATCAAAGCACTTTCTTCTAATCCAACAAAATTGTAAGCGATACAAGTACTTGTGTCTGTACAACCGTTTTTCGTAACAATTACGGCATAAGATCCGTTCGCTGTTGGAACGAAAGTTTGTGATGTTGCTCCATTAACCGGAGCCATTCCGTTGTTACAATCTACCCATTGGTAAGTTGCAGCTGATGGTGAAGCGCTCAAAGAAGTATTTCCAACAACAGTTGCGGCAGGATTTACAGTTGTTTGAGTTACTGTAACCGATTGACACGTTCCACCCGTTACACATCCTCCTTCTCCACGAACATAATATGTTCCGGGAGCAGAAACGTTGATCGATGTTCCTGTTCCAATACTTGTTCCACCGCAAGATCCGGTATACCATTGCCAGTTTGTTGCATCATTCAAAGAACCTGCAGTTACTGAAAGTGAAAGTGTTTCACCAGCACAGAAAGGAACGTTCCCTCCAATTGTAGCTGCAGACGGACTGTTACAAGGTGTTCCTGTAATGGTAAATACATTATTTGATACGTCGAAGAAAGTTCCGTTTGCACAAATTACCATGATGATGGCGTTTGTTGTTAACGTTCCGGGAACTGTAACGTCCTGAGATCCGTCGTTTGGAACATCGTCAGCCAGAACTGTAAAAGTGTCTCCTCCGTCAAGTGAAATCATTATATCAACATTTGCACAAGAAACCGGTGCTACATCTGTACTTGCAACGGACCAGGTAACTGTTTGGGTAGAGCCTGTTCCCCATTCAATTCCGGTTGCTGTTGGATAGTTTACAATGAATGGTCCTGCAGCCGTTGTGGTTGTAATCGTAAGATTCGCATCGTCATTACATCCACCGTTCACCTCGTTATCACGAACTACAACGCGGAAATTCATTGTTCTGTTTACAGAAGGAAGTCTTTCATAAGTGAAAGGACCGTTATTCATAAGCGCATCAATTGAAGGAAAGTAACGTGTCCCGCTTGTTGAAGGGTCAAAAGATCTGAAGTTTGGTCCACCCGTGGCAGTTGCAACCGGAGGCTGCGTAGAATTCTGATTATTCATCTGTTCCCAGCAGTACGTTAATACATCTCCGTTTGCATCTGTAGCTATTGCTGTTAATGCGAAGGGAGTATTTGCCGGAATTGTAAGCGCTGAAGTTGTTGTGCTTGTAATATCAGGAGATGTTTGTGAAGCAATAGCCGATGTTGTTGAACAGCTATTTCCACTCCCAACTATAAATTGGTGCATTTCAGACATGTTTACGCCGTGGAAATAATCGTCAGAGTTCGACTGTACGTCCATTCCTGAACAAATTCCGGCATACGCCATAATAGTGCTTCCACTTCCCGGTTCCATTGCTGTTGAGCCGTTTGCATTTCCGGAACAAGATCCTGCATTTCCTCTAAAACTATGGTTTCCATCAAATTGATGCCCCATTTCATGCGCAACATAATCAATGTCAAAAGCGTCTCCGATCGGAGCACCACTTCCTGTAACACCGCTTGCTTTCTGGCTGTTTGAACAAACAACACCCAAGCCGGCCAATCCACCTGAATTTGTACCGAAAACATGTCCGATATCATAGTTGGCAGAACCAATTACTGTAGTCACATTTGATTGATTTTCGTCAATCATTGATCCAGGATCACCATTCGTATATGGGTCTGAACCTGCATTTAAATAGATCAATAAGTTGTTGTTGCCGATAATTGTCATTGTTACTGCGAAATCACGCATGTAAACACCGTTAACGCGATTCATAGTCGTAACCTGTGCAGCTTGGGCATTTACCAAAGTTCCACCATGGAATGTTACGTATTCACCGGTTGCAGCTAATGCAAGACTGTAAGTTCTTTTTGTACAATCACCATAGCTTTTTACCGGGTCAAGTTGATCGTGGTCAATTTCCGTAAGAGCGCGCTCTTCATCTAAGTGGCACACAAATTCTCCGCGATCACCAAGATGTTCTCTTGAGTAAACTACATAATGAGTAATATCTCCTCCGCCAAAAGAATAAGGATCAATATAGGTTGTTTTCTTTCCGGGAGCCATAGTCATAGCATGAAAGCCTTGTGGAGTCAAGTCTAACTTTACTATTTCGCCTGTTCCGTCATGAGCAACACCATCAAATGATCGAATTCCGGGAAATTTTGCTGCCAGTTCTTCTGACATGGTTTCATTCTCGTTTACCTGGTACGTTCCAATTGAACCATCTGGTTTTGGAAGGTGAATATATACCGGAGTATAATTCGGGTCCGTTAGACGACGAGCCGGAGCAAGAGCTGCTCTCATTTCCTCCACATTCAAAGAAAACGTAAGGTATTTTGTTGGTTTAATGTACCGTGTTCCGCTAGTGGGAATGGCACTTTCGCTGATGGATTTCCATGGGCCGATTTCTGTTGTGTTTTGGGAAAAAACAGAAGTGCTTAAGATCATGGAGAAAACCCCAACGTTTGCGAGGTAAAGCATTTTTTTCATAAATTCTAGTATAGTTTCGGGGAGGAATTTACGGGTTTAATTCCGTTCGGCAAAATCTTTTCCCGGCACAACTTTGGAATCTATTTAGAAGATTTCGATGACATGGTAAATTCTAAAATCCCGCCCTTAGCAATATCCGAATAAGAAATCTTCCAATCTTTGATTTGTTTTCCATTGAAGGTCACCTGTTTCACATAATAATTCTGAGCGCTTTGGTTTTTAGTCTGAATTTCCAATTGGTTTCCGTTACTAAGCCGAATTGTTGCTGATTTCACCAGCGGACTTCCAATCCAGTAATCGTTTGATCCAGGGCAAACAGGGTAAAATCCTAATGAGCTGAAAATATACCACGCACTCATTTGTCCGCAATCGTCGTTTCCACTTAAGCCATTAATTTCAGGAAGGTATTTGGTGTTCAAAATCTGGCGAATATATTTCTGCGTCAAATCCGGTCGGCCAACTTGATTAAACATGTAAATCACATGATGTGAAGGTTCGTTTCCATGAACATAGGAACCCATGATTCCTTCTCTTGTAATGTCTTCGGTATGTTCGAAATATTTGTCAGCCAGATTCATGGTGAATAATGAATCCAGGTGTTTCGCAAACTTCTTCTTTCCACCCATCAGTTTTACCAGAGAGTCGATATGATGTGGCACATACAAGCTATAATTCCATGCGTTTCCTTCAATATACCCGGCTTGATGCGTACTTAACGGATCGAATTCTTTAATGAATTCTCCTTTGGATGTTTTCGCCCGCATGAAACCTGATGACGAATCGTACACATTTTTGTAAGACAAAGCTCTTTTCGAGAATTCATTGTAAATATTCGTTTCTCCCAATTTTTGAGCAAGTTGCGCAATGCACCAATCGTCATAAGCATATTCCAATGTTTTCGAAACGGATGCCCCGCTTTTGTCTTCAGGAACATATCCCAAATCCATATAATCTCCCAATCCTTCAAAATAGCGGGTTCTTGCGGTTGTAACTGAAGCGTCCAAAGCTTTTTTGTAATCTATTCCTTCTACTCCTTTCGCATGCGCGTCTGCGATTACAGATACTGCGTGATAGCCGATCATACACCAGTTTTCGTTTGCATAATGTGACCAGATCGGCAGCATATTTTCCGCGCTTTGGGTTTGGTGATCCAACATGGAATTGATCATATCTCTGTTTCGATCCTGCTGCGTTAAATTGAAGAGCGGATGCAAAGCGCGGTAAGTGTCCCAAAGTGAGAATGTTGTGTAATTTGTTTGCCCGTTCTGGTTTGTATGTGTTTCCAAATCCAACCCTTTGTATTCTCCGTTCACGTCCTGGTAAACGGTTGGACCAAGACATGTGTGATAAACAGCCGTGTAGAAAGTCTTTTTCAGATTTTCGTCGTCAGATTCTATTTTGTATTTGGAAAGTTCTTGTTCCCATTGCTGTTGCCCGTAAGCAACATAAGTTTCAAAATTCCAGTGAGGTGCTTCAGTTTCCAGATTGTTTAATGCACCATCCATACTGACACTTGAAAGCGCAACCTTCATCATCAACTCATTGCTTTCGGGAAGATCGAATTGAAAGTATGCACGAAGCTGACTCGCCGACATTTCCGGGAAGTTCTCCTTCACATTGAATTTTCGCCAGAAACCTCTGTAAACCATATTGTTTTGAAAATCGCTGTAACCGTAGTTTTTAATGGGTTCTGAAAAGGTAATTGCAAAATAAACGGTTCGGTTTCTTGCCCAGCCATTGGTTTGACGGAACCCGATAACGGTTACGCTATCTACAATACGGACATAGGTATTTATATTCTTTCCGTCGTAATTGTAAATTCCTGAAACGAGGTCAAGAATAATATTTGCAGAATCGTTTTCGGAGTAGGTATACCGGTGAATTCCAACTCTTGTTGTTGTGGTTAGCTCCGCATGAATATTGTCCTCTTCCAGCATTACATCGTAATAATTAGGGAATGCATGTTCTGTTGAATGTGAGTATTTGGAGCGGAAACCTGTTTCTGGCTGATCTGCAGTTCCCGGATTCAGCTGAATTTTCCCTGAAGTAGGTGCGATCAAAATGTCTCCAAGATCTGAATGACCGGTTCCACTAAAATGCGTATGACTGAATCCAACAATTGTCGGGTCTTCATATTGATATCCCGCGCAGTACTTATAAACATCCGGATTGTATTGTCCGTCAACCGCATAGGAAAGTGTGTCGGTATCCGGGCTCAATTGAACCATTCCGAACGGAATTGTTGCTCCGGGGAATGTATGTCCCATTTTCGAAGTTCCTATTAGGGGATTTACATATTGCAGATATGTTGGGATTTTCCGTTTCCCCATCCAATCGGATTGTTTGACGGAAGTTTGTGCAATCGAGATAGAGGAAATGCAAATAAGCAGGAAGAGGAAAATGCGCATTGGAATCTGTTTTTTTAAAGAACAGCAAGATATGCAATTGTTGGGGAAGTTTGTGGTTGGTATGAGAAAATTGGAAGTTGAAGTAATATTACTTTAGCAAAACACTGGTTTTTGTTGATCTGAACAGACGTTCGAAAAAACAAGCTAACGTAATTTTGCGAAATTACTTTTTATATTCGTAAGCAGTTCCGATCTAGTCTCCTCTCCTCTAACTTTAAGCCCCAAACTCCTAGAACCTCAAATGCCGTACAGTATTCCCATTATTGATCAGCTGATGCAACGAATCAATTCCGATTGTTAAATGCGCATC
>CBFGMW010000160.1:0-6054 GCA_965649925.1 uncultured Fluviicola sp. | reverse complement strand
TTAGTAAAATTATTCTCATGTATATATTCAGTTTCAATAAGTAGCCGCAAAGTTGAAGCGCATACGTTTATCCGGCAATTCATTTTCGGTGAATTGATAGTATAAATCGGTTAACGGTAATTACTCCGCCAGCAAGTCTGTCTTTAATTTATCATAAACACAGCCACCGTACTCTACTGTGAACCAGGATTCAAACAACTCCATGGTTGGTACGGGAATGGCATCATCGTCTTCGGTAAGTGCTTCACATTCATTCAGGAAAATGCCTTTGAACGATTGCTCAATCAACGGTTCAACTTCCATTACATCTTCATCTACCAAATAAACACTTGGCTCAAGATCATCTACTTCATCAAAAATGAAATCAGGATCTTGTATTTTTGCCCAATCGCAAAATGCTTGTTTCGGTCTTACAATCAGAAAACCTCTATTTACTATCTTCATTCCAATTTTTTATTTCTTGTTCTTTTCCTTTTACTACTTTTTTCCAGGCTGCTTTTCCTGTTGGTTTAGACACTACTGTGTACAACCAGCTTTCATCCTCTTTTTTCGCCTTTTTTGCAAGCATACATGCACGTATTAACTCAGGTGAAATACTCTTTTTAGATTCAAATGAATAGATATTCTTTTCGTTTACGTAAATGTAATTGTACTTTCCTTTCACGCGCACATTTCCGCCAACTGTAAATGAGTTACAATTTGGTCCGAAACAATCGAGCCAGTTGAAGAAGGCATTTTTTGTAAGCAAACTATCTTTAAAAGCATAGTGAAGCAGCACCAAGCTATCGGTTTCAGAATTTTTCACGATCCATTTCTCCATGGTTTTTGCACCAAAACGATCTAGGAACAAGGTAGAATCCCATTGCTGCCAGAGAGCATCTTTATTTATGGTATCTGCAAATCGAAGGAAAGCGCTTTCTTCCGGACGTTCATTCTTAACTATGTTGGTAGAATCGATTTTCTCTTCACGTTCTTTTCCGTTCGGAGAAATGTCACTGTATTTTACAACTTCCGGTTCGTTTGACGAACAGGCAGCAAACATTACCGCAATACACAAAATCCCTATTAGCTTCATAAGCGATTTTTCAAAATTTCTATTGTTTGGGCGATATCACTTTCAGATAAATCCAAATGCGTCACAAAGCGAATCATTCCGGGACCAAAAGCAGAGGCTTTAACACCATTTTCTGCCATTTTCAGAATAATCTGATCACGTTCTCCGGCATTTTTCAAAACCGCTACTACGATATTCGTTTCTACGGGAACGCATTCTTTTACCCACCTTAAACTATTCAAACAAGTTTCAAGCTGTTTCGCATAAGCGTGATCGGTTTTCAAGCGCTCAATATTGTTTTCCAAAGCATAACGACCGGCAGCAGCTAAAAATCCAGCCTGGCGCATTCCACCGCCCATTACTTTTCTCACGCGTCGTGCCTGGTGAATAAATTCAGTCGTTCCCAGCAATAATGATCCAATTGGCGCTCCCAATCCTTTCGATAAACAAATGGAAATGGAATCAAATTCCTTTGAATAAGTTTTTATGTCGGCATTGTTGACCGCAAAAGCATTAAACAAACGTGCTCCGTCTAAATGCAGCGGTATGCTATTTGCTCTGGCCAGCTTACTTATCTTTTGGATTTCAGAGAAATCATAAACTGCTCCGCCACCTCTGTTTGCGGTATCTTCCAGCGAGATTAACTGTGTCACCGGGAAATGAATGTCATCCGGATTAATAAAGTGTTCAATATCCTCCGCAAACAATCTTCCGCGGTTTCCGTCCAATAAACGAACAGAAGCTCCGGAGTTTTTTGCTATTCCGCCGCCTTCATATTTGTAAATATGGCTTTCCTGATGGCAGATTACTTCTCCGCCCGGTTTTACATGTACATTGATCGCAATCTGGTTTGTCTGCGTTCCGGAAGAACAAAAAAGAGCAGCTTCTTTTCCGAACATTTCTGCCGCAAAAGCTTGAAGTTCATTCACAGTTGGATCTTCACCATAAACATCGTCACCGAGCTGGGCATTATACATAGCTTCTTTCATTCCTGGAGTTGGCTTTGTAACGGTATCTGAGCGGAAATCGATTGTTTTCATAGATGTGCGAATTGTTTGGTAAAAATAAGCAATAAAAAACCATCCAACCGAAAACGGAAGGATGGTTCATATATCTTAAGAGTCTTGTTTCTAAATCTTAACGCTTGTGGAAACCTTCGTCAGAAACAGTTAATTTCTTACGACCTTTTTTACGACGCGCAGCCAATACTTTTCTTCCGTTCGCTGTTGCCATACGACTACGGAAACCGTGTTTGTTTCTTCTTTTTCTAACAGACGGTTGAAACGTTCTTTTACTCATGATCTATCTTTTTGTCGAATCTTACTTCGAGTAATGTTTTCTAATTAATCTACTCCCTATAATCAGCTGTCCGTGAACGAACTTCCGAATTAGGAGGGTGCAAAGATAACTGCTTTTTCGAATTATTCAATAGTTGTATCAAAAAAATCTTCAAAAAAATCTGCTTCTGCCTAATCCCCGCCTTAATTCGTTGGAATTGAGGAACACAAATTTAGCAATAACTTTTACTGCTGTTACATATTCAATCTCATCGACTAGTCGCTGACACACTTTATTGCCACGAATTCATGAATTTAGCTACCAGAACACGGAAAAGCTTCTGAAAAGGCGGTAAATTTTAAAATTGTGCATTAGTGGCATCAAATCACAACGAATTATAGTTTCAGCGACATTCAGCCACGTTTCGCCTATTTATGCTAACGGTAAAAATCCAAATTGATACCTTTGCAAGGTTAAAGTCAATTATGCTTCGTCCGAAAAACAATAAAAAAGAGAAAGTCCAGCTTACAAAAGAAAGCTATAAAAAGGCAAAAGGATTTTTCAGATACATCAAACCCTACAGAACAACTTACGCCATTGGCTGGTTTTTTCTTGTTCTGTCAACCTCCATTGGATTAGTATTCCCTGTGTTATTGGGGCAGCTTTTAGGAGCAAGTACCGGCACTACCACTTCCATGTCAGATGCGGTAAAAGCGATTGATCTCACAAACCTCAATACCGTTGCGGTTGCATTGTTTATTCTATTCGGGGCACAGGCAGTTTTTAGTTATTTCCGAGTGGTTCTGTTTACCAACGTGACAGAAAACATGCTGCGCGATGTTAGGAATGATGTTTTTCAGCGTTTGATCCATCTTCCTATCGACTATTACAACAAAAACACGGTTGGAGATTTAACCAGCCGGCTTTCAGCTGATATCACCCAGCTTCAGGAAACGCTTCGCACAACAGTTGCCGAGTTTTTCCGGCAGATTGTAATGGTAGTCGGGGGTTTATTCTTCATGCTTTTCATTTCGTGGCGACTTTCACTTATCATGCTTGCAACAGTTCCGGTTATTGCAATTGTAGCCGTGTTCTTCGGCAGATTTATCCGACGTTTATCCAAAGAGGCACAGGATCAAACCGCCGAAGCAAACTCAACGGCCGAAGAAGCATTTACCGGAATTCACAATATCAAAGCGTTTACGAACGAAGCTTTCAGCCTACTGCGATTCAAAAAAGCAACCGAAACTATTCGTGCGTTAAATATCAGAAGCGGTATCTGGCGCGGGTTATTCATTTCCTTCATTGTTTTCTGTATGTTCGGTGCAATTGTATTCATTATTTGGCAAGGATTATTGATGACAACCGGAACAAATCCAACATTGGCAGCCGGAGATCTTTACTCCTTCCTCATGGTAACTTTGCTTTTAGCGGCTAGTATAGGTTCATTACCTGATTTCTACGCCAGCATTCAGAAATCGATAGGTGCAAGTGAGAAATTAATGGATATTCTCCAGGAAGATACAGAAGACAAGATCTTTAAAGGAACTGAGAAACCGGTAATAACGGGAACTATTTCCTTTAACAATGTCCGGTTTACTTATCCGCAGCGAAACGATATTGAAGTTTTAAAGGGAATTTCGTTTTCAATTGAATCGAATCAAACATTGGCGCTGGTAGGATCATCCGGAGGAGGAAAATCGACTATTGCGAACTTATTGCTGAATTATTATTCGGTGAACGACGGCGATATTTTGTTTGATGGAACAAACGTAAAAGACATTGAACTGAATCATTTAAGAAAGCACATTGCAGTTGTTCCGCAAGATGTTATCCTCTTTGCAGGAACCATTTACGACAACATTGCCTTTGGAAGAACCGATGCAACAGAAGAAGAAGTTAAAGAAGCTGCAAAACAGGCAAATGCATTCGATTTCATAGAAAGTTTCCCTGACGGATTCGCTACACAAGTCGGCGACAGAGGAATTCAGCTTTCAGGCGGGCAAAAACAGCGTATAGCTATAGCCAGGGCAATTCTAAAAAATCCGACATTGCTGATTTTAGATGAAGCCACATCCGCATTGGATTCAGAATCAGAACGCGTTGTTCAGGATGCGCTGGAAAAATTAATGGTCGGAAGAACTTCAGTTGTGATAGCTCACCGATTAAGCACCATTCGCAATGCAGATAAAATTTTGGTATTGGATAACGGCAAAGTATCTCAAATAGGGAAACACGAAGAACTGATGGGTGAAGGCGGTATTTATTCAGATTTGGTAAAACTGCAGATCAATAGTTTCTAAAGAGGACGAAGAGCCAAAAAGAGGAAAAGACAATAGAATATTCTTGTTTGGCGTTTACTTCTACTCTATCGAATCAGAAGACTTTGATTGTGATGACAAAAAGTTCAAAGGATTTTGTTACGGGAATATCACAATTAGCAGATAAAGTTGTTAATCAAAAAGTCGGGGCGAATAATTATTCGCCCCGACTTTCCACTACATTCAGAAAAATAAATTCCTAACATAAACATAATCTTCCGTTCGAATTAAGCTTGATATTTGTAGTAATTTTGCAGCGAAAAGTTGAATTTGTCATCCTTGAAGCATACACTCATTATGCCGAAACCAGGTTCAATTGAAGGTTATTTCCATTCATCAAATGCGTCTAGTTAGCGTCATTGCAAGTTTTATCATTTTAAGCTCTTTGCAGGCTTATTCTCAACAACTGATCATCAACGAAATCTCACAGGGAACTGGTTCACAGGAATATGTTGAATTGGTTGTTACCGGAACCCCAACTTGTCAAACACCTGTTGCAACTGTAGATTTGCGTGGTGTGATCATCGATGACAATAACGGGTATTTCAATCCTGCTTCCGGAGCCGGAATTGCAACCGGAGCTATCCGTTTTTCAAACGCTGCATTTTGGTCGGCCATACCACAGGGAACAATCATTGTTATTCGAAGCGACAGCGATCCGAATCCGGCAGTACCGGCTTTAGATAATTCTATATCTGACGGAAATTGCAAGATTATTCTTGCTGCCAACTCAACACTTCTTGAAGGACAAGGGACTTCTCCCGCATTGGGAGACCCAAGTTATCCTGCAAACGGAATATGGGTAGCTGGTTCAGGAACATGGTCACAGGTTGCAATGGCAAACAGTAACGACTCGTTTCAGATTCGTCAAACAAACACAAGTGCCGCGCCCTCCTATTCTGTTAGCTGGGGAAATAATACAAACGGAGCTCAAATCTCATTCTCTTCTGCAACGGGGAATGTTTTCTCGTTTATGAACACGAATGATAATAATCCCCTGACACAAGCAAACTGGACAGAAGGAACCGTGGCCGCTAATCAAACACCGGGATTACCAAACAACACTTTAAACGCAGCCTGGATCGGGAGTATGAATCCGGAATGTTCGAACATCAACGCAATTTCCATTACTCTGAATCCGGTAAACAGCCAATGCGGCGCAAGCTGCACAGGTTCTGTTTCCAGTTCTGTTTTGGGAGGAACAACTCCTTACTCATACAGCTGGTCAACAGGTGCCGTAACAAATTCCATTTCGAATCAATGTCCCGGAAACTACACTTTGACAGTTACAGATGCCGGCGGATGTTCACATTCAGAATCGACCACAATCGGACAGAACTCTACACTTGCTGCAAGTATAAACGCTGTAAATGAAACGTGCAGCGGATCTTGCGACGGCGA
>CBFGMW010000159.1:0-6058 GCA_965649925.1 uncultured Fluviicola sp. | reverse complement strand
ATAAGTGTTTTCATCAGCAATCGGGTTAATGGTTGAGGCTTTTACGGTAACTGTGTCATAGGGAACAACAGCGTAATTGTACGGCCAGATTGGATTAATTCCGCTGATGGGAATGAAGAAGTTGGATGTTGCCGTGTTATTGGTCACTTCTTCAAACTGCTCAGAATGAAAAGACGGAATATCTACTGAAACGGTAAACTGGTTAATCCCACCGCTGATTTCCGGCTGGAGCGGGAAACTTTTGGTAACGGTAGTGTCATAGTTCAAAGAGGGGATAAAGAAGTGATACACAGAGTCTATATTTGATCCGGGGAAATCTCTTCGAATCTCTACTGAAACAGAATCATAAATAGCTAGACCAATATTTCTTACAGTGAAAGTAAGCTCTATGCTGTCAACTGCCAGTGTAATATTGGATGGCGAAAAGGATAGGTCGGATTGTTCGATGGTAATCTCCGGTTCTTCCTGAAAATTGATTCGAAGCAGCGGATCACCGTTCAAAGCCATTTGATGGTAAGTAGATTCGTACAGGATGTTTTGATTTGGAAACTGCAAAGTCTTTATGCCCTGTTGTATCTGGTAGCCAAAAGATTTACCGTAATTTTTGTTCGAAAACTGGCGATACAATTCTGTAGAATATTCACGCAAATAAGTATCGAAACCCAATCCTACACTCGAGATAAACCCAATTGCCCCTTCCTGCGGGATATTTACAAATCGTTCGGATGTTGAGCTATTACCGGAAGCATATATATCGCCGTTATGACAGGAGTTTCCGATAACTACAGGGTACTTTCCTGTATTGTTCCAGTTGGAAGGCTCATCAATATTTATTTCAAAGCCGTTATTCGATTGCGCGGCATGGCCAAAAAAGTTCATGATTGAAACACCCGCTGCAATTTTTTCAGTAACACCTGCTACAACAGCTGGATCTAAGGGGTCGCTGGTTGATTTAAAGTAACTGGTAACGTTTCCGGCATAAAGCGAATCTTCCGCAATTGCCTTCATAGTGTTCATCCAGCTTTGGAAGTTTGTTTGCTGCTGTGTGGATGATCCGCCTACAAAATGCAGGATTTGTTTCTGTTGTGTCAGGTTTTCTTCAAAGTTCGAGGAATTTGGATTTTGATTATCCTCATATTGAATAACCTTCGCCAAATAATCTTCCAGCTCCTGGTTTGTTGCAATTGAAATTCGGCCTGTTGGAATGAGCGGTTCGTAAATCGTTGTTCCCAATCCGGATGTCAATGCATTATCAGAACCCGGGTATCCTAAACAAGGAACTTTGTTCTCTGCAGAAGCAGCAGGGTCAAAGCGGTGTACAAACGAATTAATTCCCTTACCGACTAAGAAAAGACCTGCCGGTTTAACAGTTGTATTGTTATAGAAATAATGCGCAAATCGTCTCGTTGCTCCGGGATGTAGCGGAACACCACCGCCAAATTGATCTGTAAGCTCAGAAAAAAGCGCCAAAACCGTTGGGAATGAACCGCCAGCTACAGATTCACGATACATTTTGTAATTATTTGCCGCACTGATCAGCGCTTCATTGGTAATCATGATCAGCATGGAATCTGCAATCGAAGTACTGAAATCGGTGAAAATTCCGCTACCATTTACCGGTGAAAGACCACTTACGGATATGGTATGATTCAAGCTGTAAACGTCCAGATTACTACCGCTTCCTGAACCGTTGTTTGGAATCAAAAATTGCTGAATTCCTGCGTTATCCGTGCCAAATTGAGCATGCCATTGAGTTCCTTGTTTATAAAATGCAACTGCGTTACTTGATCCGAAGCTTGCAAGATCTATTCTTAATTTCGTGCTCGAACTGTTATTCTGAACAAAAAAACCGTCTATTACAGCACCGTTCGAATTGGTAGTTCTCGGGTAACGAATAGTATAATAAGTAAGTGCCTGACGATCCAATACAGCCCCAACGTCAGTCACAATAGTAAATTCCATGTTAGTATTTGCAGCCAGCAAGGTGTTCGGCAGGGCTTTTGTTACTCTCATTTGCTTGTAACCTGACCATGAGCTGTCTAAAAGTTGTGTAGAATTGATTTTCACCCGTAAATGGTGATTGTAGACTGTGCTGCTTTCAGCATTTGATGCAGTTGAACTTCTGAAATGCACAACAGGAAACGGGGCACCCAGGCCATTGTAGTGGTTTGGAGTATTCAACCCGTTGTTTTGTGTCAGATCTGAAGTATACGTTGTAACTGCACCATTGCTATATCCTTCGCCGCTTGTGTAGGCACTGGCAATGGCATCATTTGAGACAATTCCGTCAACGTATTCTAAATTATACTCGGAAATAACATCTTTAATTACAAATGCAATTGGAGCTTCGCTGGCAAAATCGTTATCAGTGTTTAGTATGAAGCGTTCTCCGGGTGTTCCGCCTGTCCAGGAAAAAAAGTAATGCAGCGTGTCGCTGATCAAGCTTACCGCCGGATTGGCCATAGTTGAATGGTTCATACAAATAACGGAATCCATCCAGCCATCATTTCGCTTAGCAGCAAATACAAAATAATCTCCCGGATCAAATGAATTGTCGTTGTTGTCGAAAAGATAAAGCGGAACTTCATTTTCTCTCCCGAAAATCTGGAATGTTTCAGTTGGAATAGTTGAAACCGGAATTCCTGCAGCGACGAGCGTGTTGTAATCTATTCGATGAAGTCCGGTTTGAGTAACTGAAAACTTGTAATATTTCTGTGAATAGTCAATCCACTCATTACCATATTGCTGGGTAAATCCACTTATTGGAAATAACAACAGAAGTAAAAAGCAGTAGAGTTTTTTCATAGTTTATTCACTTGTTAATGCGTTGGCAGGCTTATTTAATAATAATCTCAGTGAAATCACGTGTGAGTAAAGAGCCGTACTTTGATCTCCAATGTCAGTAAATGCATAATCTAAAAATACATTTTTTACATGTAAACCAATTCCGATATTCGGTTGAATGGTTAAGTGTTCCGAATCGTCAAAATCTTTGATGTACTGAATATTTGAGATTCCTCCGCGCAGGCAAACAATATCTTTGAATCCGAAGGAAAGTCCTAAATGCGGATCACCACTGATAAACCCGGTTTGAATCAAAGCATTTCTTCTACCATCCGTCGTTATGTCAACATCCAATTCCCCGGATGCGTAAAGCCCTTTTTGCCCGAATGGCATTTTGTGGTAAGCCCCTAAAATAATTCTCGGAGCAGTTAATTCCAGTCCGTTTTCAGGAATTTCGTTTCCTGTAAGTGTGAAAACTTCTTTGGTACTTTCATCCAGTGTGAAAATCCATGCATTGAACGTGGAAGTAACATCTCTCACTACAGCACCGAATTTCCAGCGATCGCCTTTTTCATAGGTTGCCCCGGCATCGATTCCGAATCCCCATGATTTGGCAAAATCGCCTACTTTCCGGTGGATCAGTTTGAAATTCCCGCCAACGCTCAGTCCTTCAATAGGAAGCTTTCGTGCGTAAGAAAACAGGAATGCCATATCTGAAGCTGTGAATGATGAAATTCGGTCGTAATCTATTCTTCCTTCGTTGTCAATTAGTTGTGTTGTATTCGGAATGTCGTCTACCGCAAAGCGAATGATGGATAATCCTGCTGTACTTTTGTCATCAATCTGGTGAGCAAGACCCAAATAATCGTATTTCGCAATTCCGGCAAAATATTCCGAGTGCATCAGGCTCACATCTAGCCATTTGTTGGTTCCCGTTAAACCGGCCGGATTCCAGTAGCCGCTCGTTACACCACGTGTTTGTGCAACAACGGCATTGGAAAGTCCGAGTGCTTCCGCGCTGACTCCAATCGCTAAAAATTCGTTTGAATACTTAGGTGCCAATGATGATTGACTGAATCCGACAGTCGATGTACAAAGGGTTAAAAGAACAATAAGGGTTTGCTTCATATTAGTTTACTGCTTGCTGACGTAAAACTCGTTTTTTGACAAAAAATTGTTTAAGCGTCTACAAAATCATAAAATCCAGCGTAAATTTACGGCTTTTAGCTATTAAATTGACTATCAAATATTCATTCGTATGACCAGAATGTTCAATATTCCTAATTTATTCACCGCCGGAAACATGCTTTGTGGTGTGTTTGCCATTATTTTGGCATTTGCCGGACGAATAGATATTGCACCTTATTTTATTTTCCTGGCGGCAGTGTTGGATTTCTTTGATGGCTTTTTAGCACGATTGCTCAAACAACAGGGAGAGCTGGGAAAACAACTCGATTCTCTGGCGGATATGATCTCATTTGGTTTGGCGCCGGGGATTATTATGATGGTGGTTTTGATTACTCAAATCACACCTGTTAATCTGGAAGACATCATGTGGCATGGAGAGTACATTACTTCTACAACGATTGTGGAAACAAGGAATGGCGGTATTTATCAGCCTCCGGTTTGGATGTTATTTGATGAATGGAAAAGCGCCTTTACAGATTTTAAGGACATAGATTTTTTACCATTAGCAGCGTTAATCATTCCATTCTTCTCCATGTTCCGCCTTGCAAAATTCAATATTGATACCCGTCAGTCGGAATCGTTTATTGGATTGCCAACTCCGGCAAATACTATCTTCTTTATGGCATTTCCATTGTTGTTAACACAGTATGGAAATACGACAGGCTGGGAACACGATTTGATTATATGGCTCGTTCAGCCAATGGTTCTTATTCCAATTATTATCATTATGTCGCTTTTATTGATTGCCGAATTACCGCTCTTCGCATTGAAATTCAAGTCGTTTAAGTGGCAGGGAAATGAGATTCGCTATATATTCTTAATAAGTTGTGGAATACTTATTCCGATATTGTTGATTTGGTCCATTCCAATTATTGTACTTTTGTACCTGTTATTATCATTTATTCATAACACACTTCGAAAAAAATCGAACGCATGAAATTCAAAGCAGAAATCGATGTAATGCCATTAGACGCATTGTTAGATCCACAAGGAAAAGCAGTTAGTAATAGTATGCCAACAATTGGTTTACCGGAAATCTCAGGTGTTCGTATTGGCCGCCACGTACGTTTGTTTATTGATGCAGCTACTGAAGCTGAAGCAACTGACAAAGTAGAGCAGGCTTGTAAAAAACTATTGTCGAATCAGATTATGGAAAGCTACACATACGAAGTGTCTGCAATCTAGAACATGAAATATCCTTCGGGAAAAAATAGAATCGGTTACTCGCTCTCAGCAGCAGGTAGCCGATTTTTTGTTGGTGTTGATCCAACTACGAATTCTGAAATTCCAAATAAGTATACTCAAGCTACAGATTCGGAAGTCAACGATGCTTGTTTTCGTGCATCTATAGCTTTTGATGTTTACAGTAATCTGACTGTCGAAAAAAGATTAGCGTTTATTGCTCAAATAGTAGAAGAGATTAAACTGGAAAAAGAACAACTGATTCAATTCATGACGTTAGAAACCGGATTGCCAAAAGCTCGTGCTATAACTGAGTTTAATCGTTCTGTTTTTCAATTTCAGCAATATGCAGAAGGTTTAAAAGATCAATCTGTTTTGGAAATCAAACACGATGCGCCTGATCCGTCTAAAAGCGGAATGCGTAATTTTGATTTTCTGAAAAAGAATATTCCAATAGGCCCGGTAGTTGTTTTCGGATCGAGCAATTTTCCTTTTGCCTATTCAACTCTTGGCGGAGACGTGGCTTCTGCATTGGTAGCTGGTTGTCCGGTTATTGTGAAAGCACATCCCATGCATATCAACACAAGTGCACTTTCTGCCGATTGTATTCTACGGGCAGCTCAGAAAACCGGAATGCCGGAAGGCGTATTTTCACATTTAAACGCACAAGATTATACAGTTGGTGAAACTCTGGTTTCCAATTCTCTTGTTCAGGCAGTCGGATTTACAGGAAGTATTGCAGGTGGAAAAGCGTTGTTGAAACTAGCCAACAATCGTGAGATTCCAATTCCTGTTTATGCAGAAATGGGAAGTGTAAATCCTGTTATTGTATGTGCTGATGCCTTGAAAACGGATGCAGAATCAATAGCAGATAAATTGGCGGAATCTATTTCTGCCGGCGCAG
>CBFGMW010000158.1:0-6064 GCA_965649925.1 uncultured Fluviicola sp. | reverse complement strand
GAAAGACTTTTGATTCATAATTCGTCAGGTTATGGTCAACATTTTACTTCTCAAGCAAGTGATTGGGATTTGTTTCATTTTATTGAATGTAATTGTACAAAACAAATGATTCAGATTGAAAAACATATTAAACGAATGAAAAGCAGGATTTATATTGAGAATTTGAAAAAATATCCTGAAATGAAAGATAAATTATTGTTGAAATATTCTTGCAACTGACTCTCCCGATAGCTATCGGGACAGTAGGTGCTTGGTTCGATTCCAAGTGGGACCACAAGAAGAAAAAGCATTCAGCGTAAGTTGGATGCTTTTTCTTTTGCACTTCATTCTCTCAGCCGGGGCTGACTCTTTCTCATTTTTTTCTTTTTTTTCTTTTTTCATAAGCAAGGCGTGGCTAGTTATAGTAGATAAACGTTAGTCAGTCGAACACTGCGCGTGATAAATATTAAGGAAAGTGGTTATTTTAATCCTGTGTGAAGAACTGTCTTTCATAATTTTTAATTAGTATTGAAAAATGCTATTCACATTACAAATATACCATGGCTCTAAGTTCGAACTCTATTATTCACTTCACAAATACAAGTGATGCACTAAAAGGAATTTTACAAGAAAATTTTAAGATTAAGTATTGCTCAGAAATTCTAACCTTAGAAACTGAACTGCTTTATGGTGCTCCGATTATTAGCTTTTGTGATATTCCGTTATCTCAAATAAAGGATCATATAGGTAAGTATGGTGCATATGGAATTGGGTTAACTAAAGAATGGGCGCAAAAACAAAAGCTTAATCCTGTAATTTACATTCAGCCCGGTTCTTTTCTTGCGAAAAGTATAGAAGAAAGTTACAGGAATATTAATACTGAAAAAACTGTGGATTGGAGTAAGCTACCAGCGGACCAAAAGAATTGGTTAAATATTCTGAGATATGTAAAAAATTATGAGGCTGATCTTTCACGAGGTGGAGAAGTAATCAAAAATTACCGTTTTTCAGACGAGAGAGAATGGAGATATACGCCGAGTTATGAAGAGTGTAATGAAATGGCAATCGGTTTAGCAAGTTATCAAACAGAGGAACAAAAGAAATCGATTAATCAGGGTATAAGCCATTTGAGATTGGAATTTGAGCCTAACGATATAAAGTATATTATTATTGAACGAGAATCTGAAATTTCCGAATTTGTTGAGATATTAAAAAAATCAAAAGGCAATCATTATAGTTATAATGATGTTGAAAGGTTAATGACCAGAATAATAACTTCTGAGCAAATTAAAACGGATTTATAATTTTTTGCTTTGCGTGATTTAACAGTCCACCCAAACTATACAAATATCCTCTACCTGTTTCAATTCACAGAAAACACTCCGCCTCCACTCAAAAATGAAACGTAAAACTCAGCGGCAAAACCAGTTCAGTCAGTTTTCCTTTGTAAAACGATTGTTTATCTGAATTGAACTGCCAGTGATACATTGGTGCAATTCCGATCGAAAGATTCCTCCTAATGCGGTAATCCAGAAGCAAACCGCCACCAAGTTTGAAATAATTGAAACGTTCGTTTTCATACGGCTGAATTTGGATCACGGTCAATTCGTTCATCTGTAATTTTGAGTTCAGGTTTCCTGAAAAGCGCAAATCGGCACCCAGGGTGATTTTTTTCCACTGTAGCAGTTGATACGTTGTTCCAAGGGAAAAAAGCCATGAATTGATTTGGTATTCAGCGCTTACATTTTTTGCGAGGAAGCAACTGTTTGCCCCGTCATCTTCAATATTCCCGAGCGGGATCAATTCGCCCACGCTGTAATGCTGAAAATAGTCGGCTTGGGTGATTGCCAAATTGTAGTTGAATGATGTGTTCTTGCGGTTGAAGGAGATATTGGAATAAACACCGAGTTTAGGTTTGATCTTATAACTGAAGCCTGCACCAATTTCAACTCCTCCGGATTTAAACGGACGATTGCTCAATTGCCCGGATGTGAAATAATCTTTGAAAACGGCCATATCGTACATGGATGTTCCGCCATAAACACTTACTGCAAAGCGTGTAGGTTTTTCTCCTGATTCTTCATCTGGTTTTACAGCATCCGGAGCAGCAGACGTGTTTTTTAAGGTGTCTGTAGCGACTGCAGTTTCAGGCTCATCAGTTTCAGACTCTTTTTCAGTTTCAGTGTTCGTTTCGGTTTCAAGGCTTTCTTTTTTATCTGGCTGATTGTTTTCTGTCAATTCGGTTTTGTTGTCATTTGTCTCTCCATTGTCAGTCAGGTTTCCAGCTGAAGAAGTGTTGCCTGCATTGTCAATGGGATCGGGAAGTGGATTGAGGTTGTTTTTTCCTATGCTAGTTCGATTTTCATGAGTTTTTTTGTCTGAACTACTTGAGGCAGCTGAAACACCTGAAACGGAATTTCTTCCTTTACCCATGAATGATGTTGCCGGTCTATTTCCAGCAGTCTGAATACTTTGTTCTGAAGCGTTTTTAGAAATTGATTTCTCACGTGAATAATCTTCCGTACAAACTCTTTTATGAACCGGAGCTGAACTTTTATCATTCTCTATAGCCAACTTATTTTTAGACAATTGTCCGTTTTTCTCACTTGAATTTCCGGTAAACAAGTAAGCCGCTGAAAGTCCAGTAATTAATCCGATGCCGATGAAGAAAAGCCAGAAAAATCCTCTTCTCTTCTTTTTAGGGAAAAGTTCTTCTTCAATATTATCCCAGACAAAATCAGGAACGTTCGCCGTTTTGTCTGATAAATTATCTTTCAATAATTTTTCCAAGTCGTGTTGTTCGCTGTTTGTCATGGTCGTTCCAGTTTTTCCTTTAGTACAGCTTTTGCTCTCGACAACTGAGATCGCGATGTGCTTTCTGTGATGTTGAGCAGCAATCCTATTTCCTTGTGCGAATAATCCTCGAGAATAGCGAGATTCAGGATTGTTCTGTATCCAATAGGAAGTTCATTCATCGCACGCAGCAGTCTTTCTTCCGTTTCTTCTTTTTTCAGATAATGTGTTTCTTCCTCGATGAAATCCTCATTCTCGCGCAGTGAATTGTTAAATGTGAAATTCTTTTTATCAGTCTTGAGTTTTTGCAGGCAATTATTGACAGCAATCCGCTTGATCCAGCCTTCAAAGCTTCCATTCCCCTTGAAAGCGTCGATCTTGTGGTAAGCCGCTACGAAAGTTTCCTGCAGAATGTCCTGTGCATCGCCTTCGTTTTTCAGGTACCTGAGACATATGTAATACAATTTTCCCGAAAGCATTTTATACACATGCCTGAATGCCTCCGGATCTTTCGAATCCCGGAAAACTTCCAACGCATCATGTAACTCTGTAAACTTCAAATCAGGAATTTTAAGGAGGAAAGGATATAAAAAAAAGGTCCTTTCCTCCGTAATGTCTCAGTAGTGGATTATTGATGTGCGATGCAAATACTTCTCAGCTCTGATTCAAACAGATTTGCTCCAACGGTAACCGTTTCAAACTCCGGACCGGTAATAATCAGTGAATCAACTACACCTGTAAACCCTTCACCATTCATACCCATGTTTACAAATGCAGGCTGGAAAAAATGCTGTACCTGGTAGCCGTATGGCGCCAAATAATCATCCAGTGAATCGGCTGGACAGATGATCAATGGTGTGGAAGGGAATTTAACGTTCACTAAACTTGGATGATCGTTGGTGTTTGTAGCAAACCTTGCATGTGCAAAAGTGATCTTATTGGATGTACAAGCCAGTGGTAATTGTGACATGTCAAAAGCAATCGACATTCCCTCCTGGTAATCGTAAAAACCGCTTGGAGTTCTGATTATTGGCGGAACAGGTTGAACTTCCTGTCCGTCTTCGTGAAAAAATGAGGTTTGATGCGCATAAGCCTCATTCACCATACCGTTTGAATCCAGGTTTATTTCTTCTCCCGCACAGAAAGAGCATTCCGGTGCTTCCGTTAGATCTTTGTTTGCTGCTTGTGGTTCTTCTTTTTTGCATGACACAAGCGCACTAAAAGCGATCAACGCAATGGCTGTAATTTGTTTAGTTTTCATCTTATTCTTTATTAGTTAGTTTATCATTAAGATGACAAACACCCTATTTCGCTGCACCGATTTTTTGCTTATTTCGAAAAAAAATTCAACTGCCTGATCTTTAGATACAACACCATCGAAAATCTAAAGAAACAGGAGGTTGTGTGTTGTTACAGTTCGATTTTTTCTCTAATATTAGGTAAATACAAGCGTCATGGTAGACAAAGAAAGAAGAAAAAAACTTGCATTTCATTTAAGACATCTGGCAGTTGGCGTTCTTTCGAATGACGATTTTGAAGACAAAGTTTCGGAAGAAGTAACAAATGGCTGGCTTCCGGAGCAATATTATAGAGCAGATGAATCGAAACTGGATGATCCGATTATTCGGCCAATGCTTGAACTCTGTTGGGGCTTGTATGACGACACAAGACAGCATAAATTAAAAGGTTCAGACCAATTATCCGACGAAACACTAAAGATTATTGCAAGGTGTATTTTGTTTCTTCATTCGGATCAGGAATATAAATGGCCGTATTTCGACACGAATAATCCCTTGCTGAAATTTTCATTCAAAGAAGTTGTTTTAGCTATATTATCGTTGGGACAATTTTACCGGGATAAAAAGAAGCAGCAGTCTCAGGCATACATTGAGTTTAAGAAACTGGGGGATTTCGAACTTTGGCCGTTTTACACAGATAATGAGTATCAGTTCGAATTAAAAAAGCAACCGTTTTTAACAGGCAGCTGAATAATCGTTTAGATGATCAATTCGGAGGGTGAGACTCTAAATTTCTCGCATCTTCACACAATTATAATCATTATATACCACTCGGTATATTTTTCACTACATTTGCTCCAAACGAAACAGATTTATGTCAAAATCCGAACGTACACGTCAATTCATCATAGAGAAAACAGCTCCTGTTTTTAACGAGAAGGGTTATGCCGGAACGTCAATGAGTGATTTGACAACAGCTACCGGATTAACGAAAGGAAGTATTTACGGAAACTTTGAAAACAAAGATGAGGTAGCGCTTGCAGCTTTCGATCACAATTTCCAGCTGGTGACAAATTACATCCGCGGAAAGATGAGTGAAAAGGAAACAATCCTTGAAAAATTACTGGTGTACCCGGAGGTTTACCGCGGTTTTATGACTATTCCATTTTTGCAGGGCGGTTGTCCGCTGGCAAATACAGCTACTGAAGCCGATGACAATCACATTTTGCTTAAGGTACGGGCTGCGGCGGCATTGCAAACCTGGCGTGAGTCTATTGATCGTTTGTTGAAAACAGGAATTGAACGCGGTGAATTAAAAGCTGATCTCAACTGCACGGAAACTGTTGCTGTATTAGCTGGATTGGTGCAAGGAGCTGTATTACAGACCAAACTGTCAGGCAAATTGAACTTCCTGAATGCAGCAATGGATTTTTTAGAGAAAACCATTATCGATTTGAAGAACTAAATTTTTTTTGAACAACAATATACCGATTGGTATATTCTAAAATGAAGAAATATGGAAATAAAAACTATACGCGGGTTTCTTGATTATCATGAGAGAACAAAAGAAGCCACCAGAAGATTAATCAATGTAATTCCTCCTGATCAACTTGAGTTTGCCTATTTACAAGGGAAATTCACCATTGCGGATCTTATTCGTCACATTGCGGCAATTGAACGAACTGTTTTTGCAGAAATAGCAATTGGAAACCCACCAGCTTATAAAGGTTGCGGACCGGAATTGGCAGACGGTTATGATGGGATTGTTGCTTATTTCAATCGTATGAGTGAAGAATCGGCAGCAATATTTAAGTCTTTGAAAGACGACGATTTGGCGAGAAAAGTAACCACGATGAATGGCAGCAAAACAGATTTGGGTTCTTTCCTAAATGCCTTGTTCGTTCACGAAATTCATCACAGAGGAGCTTTATACATCTATCTGAATATGATTGGCGTGAAAACACCACCGGTTTTTGGAATAACCGAAGAGCAAGTCAAACAATTTAGCATTTAACAATTATGAAAGAGGTATTTATCGTAGCTGCAAAGAGAAC
>CBFGMW010000157.1:0-6076 GCA_965649925.1 uncultured Fluviicola sp. | reverse complement strand
GTTCAAACTCCTATTGATGTTTTTGTTTTCCCTTCGGCATGTTATGTAAGCGAATTTGCCGGCTCCGGTAAGATTCCGGTTGGTGTACAGAATGGTTACCCAAAAGATTCGGGAGCTTTTACCGGCGAAGTAAGTATGAAACAATGGTTTGAAGTAGGAGCAAAGGCTATTTTGATCGGCCACTCCGAGCGACGTATGTATTTCAACGAAACCAACGCTTTTTTAAAAGATAAAGTAGATTATTCTTTGGAAGTAGGATTAACACCGTTTTTCTGCTGTGGCGAACCATTGGAAGTACGCCAGGCCGAAGAACATTTGAATTTCGTTAAGAATCAATTGCAGGAAAGTTTGTTTCATCTTTCTGAAGAGCAAATCCTGAAAACTGTTATTGCTTATGAACCAATATGGGCAATTGGAACTGGGTTAACAGCTTCAGTTGAACAGGCAGAAGAACTGCACGCCGCCATTCGATCATGGTTAACTGAAGTGTACGGCCCGGAAGTTTCAGAACAAATTTCAATTTTATACGGTGGAAGTTGTAACCCTTCCAATGCAGAAGCATTATTCGCTTGTCCGAATGTAGATGGCGGACTAATTGGAGGTGCAGCGCTGAAAATTGAAGATTTTGCTGTATTAATTGATCCGAAAACATGGAATATTTAGCATTAAACGTTTCCTTATCTCCGCGAGATCCGTGGGCCGATATCCTGGTGGCCGAACTGGCTGAACTTGGGTATGAAAGCTTTGTAGAAACAGACAACGGAATAATCGCTTATGCGCCGGTTTCGTTGGGTGAGCCGGTTGAACACATGAACCAGACTTCGTTGTACCAAAATGAAAATGTAAGTTTCACTTTGGAAACAGAAACTATTCCGCATCAGAATTGGAACGCTTTGTGGGAGTCTGATTTTAAGCCTGTAATTGTTTCCGAAGAATTGGCTATCGTAGCTCCGTTCCATGATCCGACTGGTTTCAAACAAAGCTTGAAGATTATCATTCAGCCGCAAATGAGTTTTGGGACCGGACATCACCAGACAACTTTCCTGATGAGCGAATACCTGCTTGAATGCCAGGATATTGCTGATCCGGTTTTGGATATGGGAACCGGAACAGGAGTTCTGGCAATTCTGGCTGAAAAGCGAGGGGCAAAGGAAATTGTGGCGGTTGATATTGAACCGTGGTCGGTTGAAAATACAATTGAAAACGCGGAAAGAAACGATTGTGAAAACATACTGGCTGTGTGCGGCGATATAAATGTGGTGCCTGTCAAAAAATATGGTCTCATTCTTGCCAACATCAATAAAAATATTTTAAAAGCACATTTGCCTGTCTATTCTGAATTGGCTGATAAAGGTGCAAAATTGTATTTATCCGGATTCTTTGCTTCTGACGCGCTTGAAATGATTGCCTTTGCTGAGAATGTTGGATTCAAACACATCATGACAAAAGAATTGGAAACTTGGGCTGCATTGCAGTTCGAACGCATGTAACTATGAAAAAAATTGGTTTAATCGCATTTTGCTTAATTGCACTTCACTATTCTTTCGGGCAATCTTATCCGGCAGATAAAGAGAAATTCGTTCGGGCGTTTCAAAGTTTAACTTCCGAATATGTTACTAAGGAACAAAAGAAGTTTATTACGGAAGAGCTGGAATTGAGTTTGGTGAAGAACAATACTTTCCCTGATAAATACTTCAACATAATGGTTACGAACTGTAACCTGATGGAATCGAAAAAACTGAAAGCGTATCCCGATATTTTCAATTACGTTTTTTCAGTTTATTCATTTGTGAAAAACAAACAGCCTGAAAGTTCTTTCAATGCATGGCAGGCTTCCGTAGACAAGCTTCTGGATAGCAAAAACATTAAGAAATTCAGCGATTTCATTGAAACATCAGCAAGTTTCTTCTCATCGAATGCGCTTGTGGAAAGTGCGAATGAATCGTGGTTCGCTTATGGGAATTATACCTTTGAATTCGTTGATAAACCAATTATCCGCTTTACTGATTCGCGCATTGTCTGCGGATTTATCAATAAAGATTTTAACGGTAAGGATGGAACACGTTTTCTGGATAGCGTGGTGGTTTATCATACTTCGGGAGCATTCGATCCGATCCTGAAGAAATGGGATGGAAAAGGAGGAACACTTGATTGGACTAAGGTTGGGTTGAGTCCTGCGGAAACGTTTGTTGAATTGTCGGTTTATGACGTAAATATGAAATCACAGAATTTCTCCTGTGATTCGGTTTTGCTCACCTCTCCGTATTTCCCCGGTAAAAAAGTCTATGGTAAGATCATCGATAAAGCCATTCGCCCAACTGCCGGATCAAGTCGCGGTTTTCCGATTTTTACTTCTTTCGATCGTCATGTGAATGTAAAAGAAATTCGCCCGCAAATGGATTATACAGGAGGTTTTATCCTGGAAGGAAACAAGCTGCTCGGACAAGGAACCGAAAAAGAACCGGCGAATTTAACGATTTACAAAAATTCAAAACCTTTCATGATCTGCAATGCACAGAGTTATGTGTTTTCGAAAGAGGAAATTTACTCTCCTTTGGCTAAGGTTGTCATTCGAATCAATGATAAGGATACGCTTTCTCATCCGGGAGTAGATTTCCGCTATTTAGCCGATTCAAACAGAATTGATCTTACAAGAGGTGCGGTTGGAATTACAACTGCTCCGTTCAAAGATACTTATCACAATCTGGATCATTACGTTCCCGTAATTCAATGGGTTAGATCATCGAGTGATCTGGTGTTGGGATATCCTTCTTTCAGTAACAGCGATCAGCGCGTAGCCCGATTCGAATCAGGTAATTATTATGATGCAATTTTGTATGATCGTTTACAGGGAGTTGATCAAAATCACCCGCTGGCTTTGATTTATACCTATTGTTATCGTCATGATGAATTTTATGTTCCCGAAGGAACTATTGCTACTGCTCTTGGAAAAACCGTAGAGCAATGTCGTTCATTGATCCTCGAATTGGCCAGTTACGGTTTCTTAAGCTATGACTCCGAAACGCGTATGGTAAACGTGAATCAGAAAACTGAAAACTTCGTGAAAGCACGTTCAGGCAGAATGGATTACGATAACCTGATGTTCGTTTCAGATTTGCGTCCTAAAACATTGGAAGGCTACACAAAAGAGCAGATCATGGCTGATGAGACTCTGAAGTACCTTGATTCGCTGTATGCAGTTCAAACCAAAGAACGCAAGGCGAAAAAGAACTTCGGAACATACAATCTTACTTCCATGGAAATGAAATTGGAATCTGTCGACCAGGTGCGTTTATCGGATATTCAGGCATCATTCGTTTTACCGGAAAATGGAAAAGTGGTAATCAAACAAAACCGCAATTTCGATTTTTCAGGCTGGGTAAATGCCGGAAAAGTACAATCCAAAACCAAAGTTGCCTCTTATGATTATGCAGCAAACAAGATTTTTCTGACTCAAACAGATGAAACAACTTTAAAAGTCCGGCCGCTGAGAAAAGAAGACGGAACGAAACCAATCTTAATGGGCTCGTCGCTGAAAGGTGTTGTGGGCGAAATTTTGATCGATGCTCCTAACAACAGGGCGGGAGCAAAGGCCGATTTGGGATTCCCTAAGTTGATTTCTTCTCAAACTTCCAAGATCTATTACAACGATAAGGAAATTTACAAAGGAGCATACGATTCTACCAGGTTTTACTACAAAGTGGACCCGTTTACGCTCGATAGTCTGGATAATTTTTCAGAGAAAAACGTACGCTTATCAGGTGAATTAACTTCTGCCGGAATTTTCCCGAATTTCAGACAAGACCTGAAAATTATGCCCGACTACAGTTTTGGATTTAAAACCGAAACACCGGAAACAGGTTACGTCTTCTACGGCACGAAAGCAAAATACAACGATTCTATACTTTTGTCGAACAACGGACTTCAGGGAAAAGGGGCAATTGATTTTATTCAATCGCATTCTGAATCTATACGCCTGTTTACATTTCTTCCGGATTCAACGGTTGGTTTTGCCAAATTCGAGAACAAACCACTGGAAATTGGAGTTCAATACCCGGATGTGAGTTCTCCTGAAGCCTACATTACGTATATTCCAAAAAAGAATGTTCTGAAAGCTGCTTCAACCAAAAACGCCGATCTGGCTTTCTTTAAAGGAGAAGCTAAACTGAAAGGTTTGGCAATTATTCAGTCAACAGGAATGACCGGTATGGGAATTATTTCCATGCAGAAGGCGCAATTAGGCTCTGATTTCTTTAAGTTTAAACGATGGGATGTGGATGCTGATACTTCTATATTTAATCTCACCAATCCATATAAGGAAGAAGGTGAATCCGATCTGGCGATGTCAACTTCCAATTTTTCTGCACACGTTTCATTCAAGGAGCGAAAAGGGGAATTTAAGTCGAATGCCGGTGAACAGATTATGACGTTTGATGTGAACCAATATATCTGTAAAATGGACATGTTTAACTGGTTGATGGACCAGGATGAACTGGAAATGGAGGCAAGAGATAAATCGAGTGATGTAACCATTGATTCTGATCTTGATCTGGTTGTTCCTAATTTATTTTCGATCAATCCAAAACAGGATTCTCTTCAGTTCAGAGCACCAAAGGCGAAATTCTCACAGAAAGAAAAAACAATTGTATGCTCTAAAACAGAATATATAGATGTTGCGGATGCGCGTATTTTCCCTGATAGTATGAAAGTGGTCATTCGTAAAAAAGCGGAGATGGATCCATTACTGAACTCGAAAATTGTAGCTAATTACATTACGAAATACCACACATTCACAAAAGCGGACACGAAAATTACAGCCCGGAGAAACTATACTTCGAAAGGAATTTATCCGTATTACGATGCCGATTCGGTTGCAACGCTCTTTGTGATGGACAAAATAGGTGTAGACAGTTCTTACCAGACAATTGCGTCAGGAATGATCAAGGATGATGCAAATTTCAAATTGTCATCACAGTTCGATTATTACGGAAAAGTAGATATCAAGGCAGCGAATCCGTTGATCTATTTTAGCGGTGCAACACGAATTAATCACAATTGTGACAAGTTTGCACGCAGCTGGATGTCGTTTACGGCTGAAATTAATCCGAAAAACATCCAGATTCCTGTTACTGCAACAATGAAATCGTTAGACGGACAGAATTTGGCGGCAGGTATTGTTTGGCACGATTCACCGGCAAAAGACAGTATTCGTTTGTATCCGACATTCCTTTCGGTTTTAGAATCTCCGTTAGATCCGATTGTTATGTCGGCAACAGGTTTGTTGCAATACGATTTCCAGGCAAAAGAATTCCAGATTTCGTCAAATGAAAAATTTGCTAATCGTAATGTTGCAGGTAACTTCTTAGCGTTGAACACCGAGACTTGTTCCCTGAACGGAGACGGTAAGATTAGCCTGGGAATGGATTTTGGAGATGTTACTGTTGATGCCGTTGGAACTGTTTCCTACGATCAGAAAACGGGTGTAACAGATCTGAATACAACCATGCGTTTCAATTTACCAATGGACAAAGGAATATGGGAGAATTTAGGCGATCGTATCATTGGTTATGAAGGATCTAAACCAATTGAAATGAGCAATACCACGTTGGAATTGGCATTAGTAAATTGGGAAGATCAGAAAATAGCCGATAAAGTGAAAACTGACTACACGTTATCAGAAGATAAAAAATTGAAACGTGTACCGGATTCTTTCGAGAAGTCGATTGTGATAACAGGAGTTCATTTAAAATCTACACCAGCTACTCTTGATTTGAAAGGTTTGATGTCGAGCGTTGAAGGAGCCGGTGTTGTGAATTTTTATGGAAAAGGAGTCATGAGACAAGTGATCTTCAGAGCATTCTTTGAACAGATTTATTCATTAAACGGCGATCATTTTGCTTTCAATATGGATGTACCCGGAGGATCTTATTACCTTTTCGATTACGCAATGGACAAAAAAGATGGTAAATTGGCTATCTATACTTCCGATAGTGAATTGTCTGCGGCAATTACTGCAATCAAGGAAGACAAACGGAAAGAGAAGAATTTCTACTACGAGATATCAACAAATAGTGTG
>CBFGMW010000156.1:0-6121 GCA_965649925.1 uncultured Fluviicola sp. | reverse complement strand
AACGCGGTCCCCAAAAGGTAATGAAATCGGTTTTTTCCTGCTGGTTGAAACCAAATTCCGCACATTTCTTTTCCAGGAACGGAATAATGTTATTTCGTGCTACTTTAAAACCATTATCAGCAGGTTTGAAACTGAATTCTCTGTTCGATTCCCAAAACAAATACGGATAAGTAATTCCATTTGAGGAGAATGTCCCGTCTTCATTTACTGTTCCGTTCCAGCCATTCTTTATTTCCGGGTATGTAAATGTAAACTCACCAACCGGCTCAACATCAACAGAAACATTCAAGGCCTTATCCGTATGAAAGTAAATAACGGGTTTCATTACTTCTTCCTGCTGATAAGAAGGCTGAATACGAACATGAGCCGTACTTGTAGTTTGACTTTTAAATTCAATGGAATCTGTTATGATTTCCTGATAACCGGGTCCGCCCCAAATTTTGAAAACGTATTTTCCCGGATTCAGATCATAAAGAACCGGGGCACCTGTTAAAACCAGGTTTTCCAAAACACCGTTTATGCTCATGTAAACCCGTCGGCCTACAACCATGGTATCACCAAAATTAAAATTCAAAATAACCTGGCATTGCTGTGGAATAAGCTGGGGATTTGTCTTTGTTTCTGCTATATAGAAATCAGGAGATGATTTACGCGATTCAATATTGCCACTATGAGCGTATGTTGTGCTCAGAGAAAAAAAGAGCAGAAGTCGGGATAAATTCTTTAGCATGCTTGTTATTTGTAACAAGATACAATGCTTTTGAGATTTGGTTCAATATAGGGTGGAAATAATCGTTTTGGATGTCTCACCAATGAAACGGAGAAAGTTGAGAAGGAGTGCGGAAAGCCCCACTATATTTAAAACAGCTTATTCAGATCAGTGATCAATTGATGAGCAATTTCACCGGATGAAAATTGTTCTTTATTGACAATAGAAACGTTCAAATCATTGTTCGTGTATGCTTCAAATGAATGCATTACAAACTGTTTTACCAATTCCACTTCGTCATATCCGAAAAAAGAGCCACTTGCTGTTTGTTGAATGATTGTTTCCAAATCACTGTCGCGTTCACCGATAGCCAAAATCGGCCGTTCTGCGCCCAGGTATTCGAAGAATTTCCCGGTGAGAATTCCTTTTACATTCGGTGTTTTATTAGCCACGAGCAACAGTAATTGTGTACGCTGCTGCTGCCGGATACTTTCTCCATGATTGACATACGGAATATGTTCAACGAAAGTTGATAATTCATGTTCAGCAATTCGGTCAAAGACCTGTGCATCAACCGGGCCAAGTAAGCGGATCTTTAATACTCGTGAAAAAACTTTATTCGCTCTGACCAATTCCGACAAAGCTATCCATAAAACTTCCGGATTTCGGGGAAATGACATAGAACCGAAATGCGCAATAGTAAATCCTTCGTCTAAAACACGTGTTCCCAGTTCAGGAAAAATGAAACCGTTAGTGATCACTTCAACCGGTCGACCGCCAATTCGCTGCAAACCTGCGGCACAATCGTTCCCAATGGAAATCACTTTATCAGCAGTTTGCAGCACTTGTTTTTCTAAACGTTTGTGTTTTGAATCGGCGCGTTTACCAATTGCCAGTTCATTGTAGAAATCTATTTCTGTCCACGGATCACGAAAATCTGCCACCCATTTCAGGTTGGGGAACTTTTTCTTCAATTTCAACGCTATCAAATGGCAGCTGTGTGGCGGACCTGTAGAAATGATTACATCAATTTTCGGATTTTGCTTCAGGTATTTTTTCAGTCGTTTAACACTTGGTTTGATCCAAAACACTCTTGCGTCCGGCACAAAAAGATTTCCACGCACCCAAATGATCAGTTTCTGAAGCATTCCGGCTTTTTTCTGCTGTGTTAAACCACCGCCAACATTCGGGTTATTTTTCTTCCCGAGCATGGTGTGCGGCTCAAAAATGGGCGCGCGCACTTCAATGACTTCTCTTGGGATTTCTTTCGTTAATTCGTCATCGCGCATTGGCCATGAGGCGTCTTGCGGAGCGTAAACGTGTAATTTCCAGGCGTTGGGTTGAAAGTAACGCGAAAAACGCAACCAGCGATGCACTCCCGGTCCACCTGATGGAGGCCAGTAAAAGGTTATCAGTAATGCCGTATGTTTCGCGTTATCCAAAATTATTTCAAAAAGGCTTTTGCCTCAGTAAGTGCTTTTTCCAATCCTGCTGCATTTTTACCACCTGCAGTTGCGAAGAACGCCTGTCCGCCCCCGCCACCCTGAATGTGCGCTGCTACTGATTTTACCACTGATCCTGCGTTCCAGCCTTTCGAAGAAACCAAAGCTTCATCGATCAAAACACTGATCGCACATTTATCTGCTTCTTTCGAACCTATAATAGCAACCAGGTTCTGAACTTCTCCTTTTAACTGGAATAAAATATCTTTCACAGAACCTGCATCCAGATCAATGATTGCATCCAGGTAAGCATTCTCACCAATAGAAGTGATTTTCGATTTCAGTTCTGCCTTTACCAAACGAGCCTGATCTTTTTTGAATCCTTCAACTTGTTTTAAAAGCTCATTGTTTCTGATCATCAGATCTTCTACAGCTTTTGCCAAATCTTTCGGATTCTTCAACAGGTCATTCAATTCCTGCACTTTCGAGTTTTGCGATTTATAGTATAACTCAACTGCATCGTTCGTAATGGCTTCAATTCTGCGAATTCCGGCTGCAACTGCAGATTCTGACTGAATGCGGAATAAACCGATCTGACCCGTATTCTGAACATGTGTTCCACCACAAAGCTCAATGGATTCACCGAATTTGATTACACGAACCGTATCACCGTATTTCTCTCCGAAAAGCGCCATTGCACCCATTTCCTGAGCAGCATCAATCGGAACATCACGACTTTCTTCCAACGACATGTTCTGACGGATTCCATCAATAACAATTGCTTCAATTTTCGCCAGTTCCTCATCAGTTACTTTCGTAAAGTGCGAGAAATCAAAACGCAGATAATTTGGATTTACCAATGAACCTTTTTGTTCTACATGCGGCCCAAGAACAGTTCTAAGTGCATGATGCAGCAAATGCGTTGCCGAGTGATTGCTTGCTGATAAACGACGTGCTTCCTCATTTACGCGAGCCGTATACTGGCCTTCAATTTTTGTTGGCAGTTCTTCGACCAAATGTATAATGAGTCCGTTTTCTTTTTTTGTATCGAAAATGGTTACCGATTCGTTTGCATTTGAAATAGTTCCGGTATCTCCAACTTGTCCGCCACCTTCAGCATAAAAAGGAGTTAAATTGAATACCAACTGGTAAAATGAACGCTGTTTTTGTTTCACTTTACGGTATTTAACGATCTCAACTGTTGTAGTTAAATGGTCGTAACCAACAAATTCTTCTTCCGAATCTTTTTTCAGAATAACCCAGTCGTCGGTTTCAATACTTGTTGCAGCGCGTGAACGTTCTTTTTGTTTTTGGAGTTCGGTATCAAATCCGTCTTCATCCACCAGCAGGTTATTTTCTCTTGCAATCAGTGAGGTTAAATCGATGGGGAAACCGAACGTATCATACAATTCAAAAACTGCAGGTCCCTGCAAAATAGTTTCACCCGATTTACGCACCTGGGCAATCAGGTTATCCATACGTTTCAATCCTTGCTCCAGCGTTTTGAAGAAACTATTTTCCTCTTCACGGATCACTTTTTCAATGATCTCACCCTGATTTCTCAATTCAACAAAGGCTTCGCCCATTACTTGACCGAGAACTCTTGACAAGCCTGATAAAAACGATTCCTGCAAACCAAGTGTCTGGTAACCGTAACGAACAGCTCTTCTTAAGATTCTGCGGATTACGTAACCGGCGCCGGTATTCGACGGTAATTGTCCGTCGGCGATTGAAAAAGCAATAGCACGCACGTGATCTGCGATTACACGCAATGCAATATCCGTTGCATCGTTTTCGCCATATTTTTTACCCGAAACTTTCTCCATGTGCTGAATTAAGGTCTGGAATAAATCGATATCGTAATTGGAAGTTTTTCCCTGAAGTGTCATAGCCAAACGTTCCAATCCCATTCCTGTATCAACGTGTGTTGCAGGCAATGGCTCCAAACTTCCGTTTGCTTTGCGGTTAAACTGCATGAAAACATTGTTCCAGATCTCAATTACCTGCGGATGGTCCTGGTTTACGAATTGTTTCCCGGGAACAGCCAAGCGTTCAGCTTCCGGACGGTTATCCACATGAATTTCGGTACACGGTCCGCAAGGCCCGGTATCACCCATTTCCCAAAAGTTATCTTTTTTAGAAGCAAGAAGAATACGATCTTCAGCTATAAAGCGTTTCCAGATATCATACGATTCCTGATCTTTAGGAACTCCGTCGGCAGTATCACCTTCAAAAACTGTAACATATAAACGATCGACCGGGATTTTGTAAACTTCTGTCAGCAATTCCCAAGCCCACGAAATAGCTTCTTCTTTGAAATAATCACCAAACGACCAGTTTCCGAGCATTTCGAACATGGTGTGGTGGTAAGTATCAACACCTACTTCTTCCAAATCGTTGTGCTTTCCTGAAACACGCAGACATTTTTGAGAATTGGCTACACGCGGATTTTTCGGCACGGCATTTCCCAAAAAGTAATCTTTAAACTGGTTCATACCGGCGTTCGTAAACATCAATGTTGGATCGTTTTTAACTACCATTGGCGCCGAAGGCACAATTTGATGTTGTTTCGAAGCGAAAAATTCGAAGTAATGATTGCGAATCTCTTGTACTGTCATTGTTGCGTTTCTTGAAGACTAAAGTCTATGTTTTATGAGCGCAAAGATAGCTAAAAGAGGAACACTTCGGCTCCGCTCAGTATGAAAAGAGGAAAGAGGAAAGAATCTTACCTTATCTAATCGAGCGAATTATGAATTATCAATACAGCAATTATCAAGAAAGACAAATCCACTTGGTAATTGCTAATTATTCCATTGATAATTTTCTAATCCGGTTTCGCAATCAGTTTTTTGATCGTCAGCGTGTACAACAGAATTCCAACAGCAGAAAGTGTAAATATAAATCCCGGGTCTTCGATCCATTCTTTCAGGAAAATGTATTTAGTCTGATAATAATCACATTCCTGAATGTCGGTTTTAGTCAAAAAAACCAGCAATCCGGCAATTCCAATCAGAAAAACAGTTGAAATCAAGCCTGTAAGATATCCCAACGCGTGCGTTATTCTCCTGGAAGCACCCTGCTTCAACAAATTGAGCACATAAAAAATGATGATTCCTGCGGCAAAAGACAATGGAACAAAGAAGAGGTGATCATCACTTCTAACCATAGAATACAGCAATACGCAAAGCATGACGTTGATGATGATCAACACACCTGTAACCGGAATTGTGACAACCAGAATAATGAAATCGGCAAATGAAAACATCAGAAACAAAAACGCCAGACCAAGTGCTATAATCAGAAAGATCATTGCTTCAACATAAAATGATTTCCAATAGTAGCAGTTTTTAGCATTTTGGAATACATTTCTAAGTTGCGAATTATCAATCATAAAGAACCGATCTGTTCCATTGTATTCTTCCAGATCGGCAAGTGTTGTGTTCCGCGACTGCTCCTTGCGTTTCTCTACTGCAAGAAGATATGCTCTGCCGTAACCCGTGATGTTTGACTCATAGTAATCATTATACTCGTAAGATTTCAAACCATTATCAACAAAAGCATTCAGGAATTCTCCATTGTGTTTGCTAAAATAGTGTGCTATTACATTTGAATTGAAAGCATGGGGAACATCATATTTATTCAGGAACGCCTCAAATTGGTCCAATTCCTTTTTGATTTTCATCCGGCTTCCTGAGATTTCCCGGATCTGATTATTGAACTTTAAACTTCCGTTGGAATAATCCCCGTAATAGTAGTAATAATCATAAAATGAGTTAGACGGCTCTTTATTGTAATCATCAAAAGAAATGAATTCGTCTACCAGGTAATTTACAGTGATTGTTTGATCCAGATATTCTTGCGGAACATCTCTGAAACCACTAAAACATTCCGAATAGGTATTATCGCATTCGATATAGGTTTTTTCTGTTTTTAAACATTGAACAATTATATCGTTATTGGTAAGTGTATC